>NZ_JCACHA010000560.1:0-16178 GCF_059503625.1 Skermanella sp. | reverse complement strand
CATGGTGCGGGATACCGGGCGATCTACGACATGTCCGATCCGGAGAACTCCCGCTTCATGATCTCCACCGGGCAGTCGGGCAATCCGCTGTCGTCCCATTACGGCGATCTGGTGGAACAGTGGCGCGACGGCCGGCATTTCACGATATCCGGCTCGCTGGAGCAGGTGACGTCGGACAGCCTCGGGCGGCTGACGCTCCGCCCGGAATGAACCAGCAAATCAGCACCAGGAGCCGCATATCATGACCATCGGCCTTGACGACATCCGGTCGGCGGCTGCTGCGCTCGCGGGCGACCTGACGGTCACGCCGACGATCCCATCGCCCCGCCTTTCCGAGCAGACCGGCTGCCGCATTCACCTGAAGCTGGAATGCCTGCACCATACCGGTTCGTTCAAGGAGCGCGGGGCGCTCAACAAGCTGAAGAGCCTGAGCGCCGCCGAAGCGGCGCAGGGCGTCATCGCGATGTCCGCCGGCAACCATGCCCAAGGCGTCGCCTACCACTCGACCCGGCTCGGCATCCCGGCGACCATCGTCATGCCGGCGCAGACGCCCTTCACCAAGGTGGAGCGGACGGAATCCTACGGCGCCAGGGTCGTCCTGCACGGCGACACGCTGAGCGATGCCGAAGCCTTCGCCCACGGGATCGCCGACCGCGACGGCTTGACCTTCGTACATCCCTACGACGACCCGCTGATCATCGCGGGTCAGGGAACGATAGCACTGGAGATGCTGGACGCCGTCCCGGACCTGGACGTGCTGGTCGTGCCCGTCGGCGGCGGCGGGCTGATCGCCGGGATCGCGACGGCGGCCAAGGCGATCAAGCCGGGTATCGAGATCGTCGGGGTGGAGGCGGAACTCTATCCATCGATGAAGCAGACGCTGGCCGGGACGCCCGTGTCCTGTGCCGGCGCCACCATCGCGGAAGGCATTGCCGTCAAGTCGCCGGGCCATATCACGCGGGAGATCATCCGCGCCCATGTGGACGATATCGTCCTGGTCAGCGAGGAGTGCCTGGAGCGCGCGGTCGACACTCTGATCACCGAGCAGAAGCTGGTGGTCGAGGGAGCGGGCGCGGCCGGCTTCGCGGCCATCCTGGCGGACCAGCCACGCTTCAGGGGACGCAAGGTCGGGACCGTGGTGTGCGGCGGGAACATCGATGCCCGTATCCTGGCGTCGATCCTGATGCGGGGGCTGGTCCGCCAGCGCCGGATGGTCCGCTTGAGGATCGCCCTGACCGATGCGCCGGGCGCGCTGGCGAAGGTGGCGCAGTTCCTAGGCGAAGCGGGCGGCAATATCGTGGAGATTTATCATCGCCGTCTGTTTCACAACGTCCCCGTGAAGATGGCGGATATCGACGTGGTGATGGAAACGCGCGACCACGGCCACGTCGATGCCATCCTGGCCAAGCTGCATGCCGCCGGATATCCGGCGGAGCTGATGGACGACGTATCCTGAAGCAAGTCCCCTCCGGCACGCGGCGCGGCTTTCTTCCTATTCGAACGCAATCTGCGGGATCATCCTCGGCATACGGCTGTTCTAAACGGTGACAAATCAGCCCAAGCCAGGATGGCCCCTCCCCATGACCACCCGCTATTCCCACTCGATGCCGTTCGGCGCCGAAACGCGCGACGACGGCACCACGCGCTTCCGCCTTTGGGCTCCCTCGCAACCGGAAATCCGGCTTGTTCTGGACGGCGGAAAAGACGATGCCCAGGCGATGCCCAAGCAGGCGGACGGCTGGTTCGAACTGGTCACCGACAAGGCACCCGCCGGAACCCGCTACCAGTTCCAGCTGCCTGACGGCCTTGCGGTGCCCGACCCCGCGTCGCGTTTCCAGCCGGAGGACGTCAACGGCCCGAGCCTCGTGGTCGATCCGAAGAGCTACGAGTGGCGCAACACCGACTGGCGCGGCCGCCCGTGGGAAGAAACCATCCTGTACGAACTCCACGTCGGCTGCTTCACCGACGAGGGCACCTATGACGGCGTCCGCCGCAAGCTGGACCATCTGGCCGAGCTGGGAGTCACCGCGATCGAGTTCCTGCCGCTGGCCGACTTCGCGGGCCGCCGGGGCTGGGGCTATGACGGCGTCCTGCCCTATGCCCCCGACGACGCCTATGGCTCTACCGACTCTCTCAAGCGCCTGATCGACGAGGCGCATGGCCGCAACCTGATGGTCTTCCTGGACGTCGTCTACAACCACTTCGGCCCGGAAGGTAACTACCTCAGCACCTACGCCAAGTCGTTCTTCACCGAGCGGCACCACACCCCCTGGGGTGCGGCGATCAACTTCGACGGCAAGGACGCCCGTCCCGTCCGCGACTATTTCATCAACAACGCCCTGTACTGGCTGAACGAGTACCGCTTCGACGGACTGCGCTTCGACGCCGTCCATGCGATCATCGACGACACCAAGCCGCATGTCCTGACCGAGTTGGCGGAAACCGTCCGCCGCAAGGTCGAGGAAGCGACGCCGGGCCGCCATGTCCATCTGGTGCTGGAGAACGAGGCCAATCAGGCGCACCGGCTGGTCCGCGACGACGACCGCCTGCCGCCGCACTACACCGCCCAATGGAACGACGACTTCCACAACACCGCGCATGCCCTGGTGACCGGCGAGCGAGCCGGCTACTACGAGGACTTCTGCGACGAGTCGCACGAGAAGCTGGCACGCTCGCTGATGGACGGTTTCGTCTACCAGGGCGATCCGTCGCCCCATCAGGATGGCAAGATCCGGGGCGAGCCCAGCGCGCACCTGCTGCCGCAGGCCTTCGTCAGCTTCCTCCAGAACCACGATCAGGTCGGCAACCGCGCCATGGGCGAGCGGCTTTCGGCGCTGATTTCGGCGGAACGCCTGAAGGCGATCACGGCTGTCCTGCTGCTGACGCCGCAGATCCCCATGCTGTTCATGGGCGAGGAATGGGCCAGCGACCGCCCGTTCAACTTCTTCACCGACTTCCACGGCGAACTCGCCGACGCGGTCCGGGAGGGCCGGCGCAAGGAGTTCGCCAAGTTCGCCGAGTTCTCCGACCCCGAAGCGCGGAAGAAGATCCCCGACCCCAACGAGGAATCGACCTTCAACGGGTCCAAGCTGGACTGGGACGCGGTATCCGAGCCCTCGCATGCGGAGTGGCTTTCCTGGTATAAGACACTGATTGTCACTAGGCACACCAGGATCGTGCCGCTGCTGTCGAAGATCGGCGCGGACAGCGTCGCCGAAGTGCGGAACGATACCGTTATCGTGGCGCACTGGCCGCTGGGGGATAGCGGACGGCTGACATTGGTTGCTAATCTGGGGGACGCCCCGGTCGATGGGCTGGACGCTCCCGATGGCGAACTGATATTCGAAACCGCGCCGTCCGTGGCTGCGGACCTTAAAGCCGGGCGGCTCGGCGCATGGGCCGTCGCCTGCCATGCCAGCGGCACCGGGGCGGCTTGAAGGGCCTGAGGAAACAGGCCAGGGGATCAAGGGGGAACTGAGAGCATGACTGATGGCGCCGATCTGGACCGGCTGGCGGAACTCGTTGGAATCGAGCCGTTCTACCATGACATCTGGGGCAACCGGCGGGAGATCGGCCCCGCCACCAAGCG
Organism: Skermanella sp.; assembly: GCF_059503625.1. NCBI lineage: Bacteria > Pseudomonadati > Pseudomonadota > Alphaproteobacteria > Rhodospirillales > Azospirillaceae > Skermanella > Skermanella sp. Next base: position 12,589 of record NZ_JCACHA010000560.1, on the reverse strand, counting down.
CGACCTCGTCCAGGCCATGGGCTTCCCCGCCGCTACGCCGGAAGAAGCAGCGGACAGCCTGTACCGGCTGAGGGAGCGCGCGTGGCGGCGCATGCTGACGCCGGTCTTCGTGCTGGGCGACGGCGACAGTCCGGAGATCGACTTCACCGTCCCGGCCCAGACCGACCCCGCCGGCATCACCTGGACCCTGTCGGAGGAGGAAGGCGACGTCCACTGGGGCGAACAGCCCTTGGCGGAGTTGCCGCCGACCGGCGAGGCCGTCTTCGACGACGTCCGCTACACCCGCCACAAGCTGGCGCTGCCGGCCGGCCTGTCGCACGGCTATCACCGGCTGGCGATCCAGTTGAACGCCGGCGGCGCCGTGGTCCATGAAGGGGCCGCGACGCTGATCCTGGCGCCCAACCGCTGTCTCACTCCGGACGAGATGGTCGAGGGCGGCGGTCAGACCTGGGGCGTCGGCGTCCAGCTCTACGCCCTGCGGTCGCCCGGAAACTGGGGCATCGGCGACTATACCGACGCCGGCGCCATGGCCGAGCAGGCCGCCAAGCTGGGAGCCGGGGTGTTGGGGCTCAACCCGCTTCATGCCATGTTCCCGGCGGACCCGAACCACAACAGCCCCTACTCTCCGGGCAACCGGGGCTTTCTCAACACCCTTTACATCGATGTCGGCGGTTTGCCCGAGCTTGAGCATTGCGCCGAGGCGCGCGAGCTTATCGCCGGCGATGACTTCCAGCAGCGGCTCCAGGCTGTCCGCGAAGCTGAGCTGGTCAACTACCCCGCCGTCTCCGACCTCAAGATGCCGGTCCTGGAACTGCTGTTCCAGAGCGCCCGCACGGTCCAGGGACAGCGCTGGGACGGCTTCCTGCTGTTCCAGCGGGAGATGGACGACGCCCTGGTCCGGCAGGCGACCTTCGACGCCCTGCACGAGCATTTCTTCAAGGGCCAGGGCAAGTGGATGTGGCAGGAATGGCCGGAGGCCTTCCGCGATCCCGAGGGCGACGCCGTGGCTCGCTTCCGCGAGGAGAACGCGGAGCGGATCGAGTTCTTCCAGTGGCTGCAATGGCTGGCCGACGACCAGTTGGCTACCGCCGCCCACCGCGCCCGCACCGCCGGCATGCCGATCGGCTTCTACCGCGATCTGGCGGTCGCCAACCATCCCGGCGGGGCCGCCGCGTGGTATGCCCAGTCGCTGATCGTCCAGGGGGCGAATGTCGGTTCGCCGCCCGACATGTTCAGCCCGGAGGGACAGAACTGGGGGCTGGCGCCGCTGTCGCCGATCGGCCTGATCGAGACAGCTTACGAGTCCTTTATCCAGTCGCTGCGCGCCAATATGCGCCATGCCGGAGCGATCCGGATCGACCATGTCATGGCGCTTCAGCACCTGTTCTGGATACCGTCCAGGCCCGATCACGAGGGCGGCGCCTACGTGACCTATCCGATGCGCGACATGGTGCGGATCATCGCCTTGGAGTCCCGGCGCAACCGCTGCCTCGTCATCGGCGAGGACCTTGGCACCGTGCCGGAAGGCTTCCGCCCCGCCATGCAGAATGCCGGCATCCTGTCGTACCGGGTGCTCTATTTCGAGCGCGGCAAGGACAAGGGCTTCATCGCACCTGAACATTACCCGCGCGACGCTCTGGTTTCGGTCACCACGCATGACCTGCCGACCTTGAAGGGATGGTGGAGCGGGCATGACATCCGGGTCCGCGCCGAGCTGGGTCAGTATGCGGCACCCGGCGCGCTGGATGCCGAACTGGCGGAACGCTGGACCGACAGGGAGCGGCTTTTGTCGTCGATGCGCTGGGCAGGGGTCGTCCCGCAGGAAACCGGTTCCGAGCATTTGACGCCCGAACTGGTCGGCGCCATCCACGGCTATCTGGCGAAGAGTTCCGGCCGCATCCTGATGGTTCAGGTCGAGGATATCGTGGGTGAGATCGACCAGCCGAACCTACCCGGCACCGTCCATCAGCATCCCAACTGGCAGCGCAAATTGCCGGTGACGATCGGCGAACTATCCGACGCGCCGCTGGGCCGTTCGATCGTCGAGGCGATCCGTCGTCAGCAGCATCGGGCTTGACCCAGGAACACGCCGGACGGGCGTTGTTATAAAGGGAAGAAAAACGCCGCTGCGAATGACTTTCAGGTTTTATTCGAGGCTGGTTCGTATATTTAGGGGAATGTGAGATTCTCGCATTCCCATGGGATGCGGCCAAGGGGCTGATCCACAGCGCTTGCATTGGAGAAGAAAAATGAAGGGCGATCCTAAAGTAATCCGTCACCTGAATATCATTCTTACCAATGAACTGACGGCCATCAATCAGTATTTCCTGCACGCGCGCATGTTGAAGAACTGGGGCCTGCTGCGACTCGCCGATTACGTGTATAAGGAATCGATCGGCGAGATGAAGCACGCCGATTACCTGATCGAGCGTATCCTGTTCCTCGAGGGTCTGCCCAACCTTCAGGACCTTCATAAGCTGAAGATCGGCGAGGACGTGCCCGAGATGTTCACGTCGGATCTTGGGATCGAGAGCCATAACGCGAACTGTCTTCGCGAGGCCATCGCCTATGCCGAGGAAGTGCGCGACTTCCAGTCGCGCGAGATCTTCGTCAAGATCCTGGACGAGACCGAGGAACATATCGACTGGCTGGAAACCCAGCTCGACCTGATCCAGCGCGTCGGCGCGCAGAACTACCAGCAGGAGCAGATGTTCAGCGGAAGCTGAATATCCGGCGCCGGCACCCGTTCGCTTGCGGCATCCGCGGCGGTCCCGGACCGGGGCCGCCGTTTTGCTATGCGGTCCAGGTTCCGGCCGCCGATGGAACAGGTTGTTTCCCGTCCCCGCACTGGCTAGCCTAGTCCAATGCCGCAGAACTCCCTCACTCCCCAGACCGTTGCGCCGGCGTCCACGAGCGATGAACGCTATATCGCGCATTACGAGGCGCTCGCCCCGCGTGCCAAGATCGTTGCGCATTTGAAAGCGATCGCCGGTCCCTATGTCGAAAAGGACGGCCTGCTCACCGTCGCGACGGTGGCGAAGCTGACGCTGCCGGACGGCACGGCGTTGAATCCGCAGGTGCTCGGCGAGATCATCGGGCAGCTCAAACGGAACGGGCTGTGGAACCGCCTCGGCGAGCCGCATTCGCAGGTCCGGCACCATATCAACATCGCCGCACTCGAAGACCCCCGGAGCGACCTGTACCTGAAGGCGGTCCAGGCGGCGGAGCGGCGAAGCATCTACCAATTTTCCAACCATTATGAATCGGCGGGCGTGCGGCAGTTGCGGCTCGCCATCTACCTGAACGATGACGGATTCATCGCCGATTACACGGATCAGGAGCCTGCGGAGACCTGGAACAGGTTGACGCAGTTCTTCGGACTTCTGGTCCTGGAACCGCAGTGGCTGGACAGCCGCGCGCCGGTCATCCAGGAAGCCGTCTTGATGGCGAAACTGCTGTCCTTCCTCTACTACGGCGCTCCACCAGCCGATTTTCCGGCTTTTCGGGACCAGCTCCGCGACCTGGAGCGGACCACCCCAACGCCTGCGGCCCTGATTATCCTTGCCAAGTTCGAGACGCTGAGTGGAAGCCCGTCCAGGACGGCGCTGCTGCTCTCGCGCCTGCGCGAGATTGCCGAAGCGGACGACAGGGGCAAAGCCACCGACCACGCCGTATTGATGGCGAGCGCCATCGAGCATATCGCCGCCATGGTCGACTTCCTCAGCGGACGGAACGCGGAAGCGCTGGGACGCTTCCGCGAAGCGCTCAGGCTGTTCCGCAAGGCAACGCACAAGCGCAAGATCTTCCTGCCCGACATCCAAGGCTTGCTGGCATCGCTGTGCCTGCTGCGGGAAGGCGATCCTGGTCTGCTGAGGGAGTTGGGGGGCTGGATCGACGATGCCGACCGCGACTCCGGGTTCAATCCCAACTATGTCGGGTTCTGGGCTATCAGGGTCTTGTCCGCCATCGCCAGGGGCAACGACCGGGAAGCCGAACACACGCTGGCCGCCATGACCAAGTCCCTGCACCGGACGCCGCTCTCGCGGATGCTGGAGGATCTGGCCGAATTCATGCTCGACCGCAAGCGGACGGGCAAGCGCGCGGGCGAACTGCACGACCTGTTCGTCCGGTACAAGGGGTCCCTGCCCCTGGTCGCGGAAACCTATGCCGCCATGCTGGAGAAGGTATCCGACTCCCCGGAACCCTACCTGGAGTTTCTGGACCGCCGGGACCGGGAGCCGATCATCCTTCTGACCGACGTGATGCAGGTGGACGAGCCGTGGCAGCGGGCACTGGACCATCTGCAAACGCTGCTGGCCGCCCCATCCAAGCCCGAGGAACCGGCTAAGAAGAAGGGCAAGCGCCTGATCTGGCTGGTCGATCCGGATATCGGCACGATCGAGCCGGTCGAGCAGACGGCCAAGCGCGACGGCTGGAACACCGGCCGGGCGCTGTCCTTCCGCCGCGTCATCAAGAACGACCCGCCGCTGGAGGTGGACGAGGACGACCGCCGCGTGATCGACAGCCTGCATCACGGGTTCGAACGCAGTATCTACGGCTACAGCGTGAACGAGGTATACGGTCCCGATCCCAACAAGACGCTGCTGGCGCTCGTCGGGCATCCCAGGGTGTTCGACGCCAACGACCGGAGCCGCCAGCTGGAACTGGTCCGCTATCCGGTGGAGCTGGTCATCTCCGAGGCGCGCGGCGGCTACCGGATCGCCCTGTCGCACTTCGCCGATGCGCCGACCGTCTTCCTGGAACCGGAAACGCGCGACCGCTACCGGGTGATCGAAGTCCCGCTCGATGTCGTCAGGGTTGGAGCACTGCTGGGTCCTGACGGCATGACCGTGCCGCGCGACGGGCGCGAGAAGATCATAGCGATGGTCCGCAAGTCGATGGGCGGGTCCCTGCCGATCCGGTCGGAGATCGACGCCGTGGACGTGCCGGCGATCGAGGGCAGCCCGACGCCGGTGCTTCGTCTGGTACCCATCAATCGGGGCCTGCGGGTTTCCGCCTTCGTCCGGCCGTTCGGCGAGGACGGGCCGCACTACCTGCCGGGCCATGCCGGCAAGTCGGTGCTGGCGCTGATCGACGGCAAGAACCAGCGGGCCAACCGCGACCTGGAGCGCGAGAAGGCGGAACTGGCCGCCCTGGTGGCGGCCTGCCCCAGCTTGAGCGAACGGGCGCTGGGCGATCTGGACTGGGAGCTGCCGGACCTGTTCGACAGCCTAGAATTCCTGTCGGAGGTCCAGGCCTATGACGGCCCCGTCCAGCTCGAATGGCCGGAAGAGGGCCGCCTTCGGGTGACGGCGATGACGACGTCCGAGAGCATGTCGGTCAAGCTGCGGGCGGCGCGCGACTGGTTCCAGGTCAGCGGCGAGTTGCGGATCGACGAGAACCTCGTGATGGACCTGCGCGAACTGCTGGAGCGCGCGGGCCGGACGCAGGGCCGTTTCATCCAGCTCGACGACGGCCGCTTCCTGGCGATGACCGAGCAGTTGCGCCGGCAGCTCGACCGGCTCGGCAGCTTGACCGAGGGCGACGGCAAGGGCCGCCGGGTCCACCGGATGGCCGCTTCCGCCGTGGAAGAAGCGCTGGAGGGGGCGGGCAAGCTCGACTCCGACAAGCAGTGGCGCGAGCAGATCGAGAAGATCCGGGCGGCGGGCCGGCACGAACCGAAGGTGCCGTCCACCCTTCAGGCCGAACTTCGCGACTATCAGGCGGAAGGCTTCCGCTGGCTGTCCCGTCTGGCGCATTGGGGAGCCGGGGCCTGCCTTGCCGACGACATGGGTCTGGGCAAGACGGTCCAGGCGATCGCGGTGATGCTGGAGCACGCGCCGCGCGGTGCCATCATCGTGGTCGCCCCGACCTCCGTCTGTCACAACTGGGCGGCGGAGATCGAGCGTTTCGCCCCGCCCTTGCGGGTCCACCAGTTCGCCAATGCCGGCGACCGGGCCGCGCTGGTCAAGTCGCTGGGGCCGATGGACGTGCTGGTGACCAGCTACGGCTTGCTCAACCTGGAATCGGCGCTGCTGTCGGAAACGCCGTGGCAGATCGCGGTGCTGGACGAGGCGCAGGCGATCAAGAACGCCGCGACCAAGCGGGCACAGGCCAGCATGATGCTCCAGGCGGAATTCCGTCTGGCGCTGACCGGCACGCCGGTCGAAAACTACCTGGAAGAGCTGTGGAGCCTGTTCCACTTCATCAATCCCGGCCTGCTGGGATCGCTGGAGAGCTTCCGCAAGCGCTTCGCCCTGCCGATCGAGCGCGGAGACCGGGCGGCGCGTCAGGCGCTGAAGGCGCTGGTCGGCCCCTTCATCCTGCGCCGGACCAAGTCCGCCGTGCTGACCGAACTGCCGGAGCGGACCGAACAGACCATCCTGGTCGATCTGGACGACGACGAACGGGCGCTTTACGAGGCGTTGCGGCGGCGGGCCATCGAGCGGATCGAGAACCTGCCCGGCGACGCCGCCGGCCAGCGCAAGATCCACATCCTGGCGGAAATCACCCGCCTGCGCCGCGCCTGCTGCCACCCGTCGCTGGCGGCCCCGGAAGCGAGCGGGATGGAGGGCGCCAAGCTGTCGCTGTTCCTGGAACTGGTGGACGATCTGCTGCGCAACCGTCACAAGGCGCTGGTCTTCAGCCAGTATGTCGGCTTCCTGGACATCGTTCGGAAGGCGCTGGACGAGCGCGGCATCGCGTACAAGTACCTGGACGGCCAGACCCCGGCGCGCGAGCGCGAGAAGCAGGTCAACGCCTTCCAGGCCGGCGAGGGCGACCTGTTCCTGATCAGCCTGAAGGCGGGCGGCACGGGTCTGAACCTGACGGCGGCCGATTATGTTATCCACCTCGACCCCTGGTGGAACCCCGCCGTGGAAGATCAGGCCTCCGGCCGGGCGCACCGGATCGGCCAGCAGCGCCCGGTGACGATCTACCGGCTGGCGGTGGCCGGGACGATCGAGCAGGGGATCCTGGGGCTTCACAAGGATAAACGCCAGATGGCGGCGGAACTGCTGGACGGCAGCGAGGCGAGCGCCAAGCTGAGCGACGAGGAATTGATCGGGTTGCTGCGGGGGTGAGAGCGGGGCTCTCACCTTGGCGCCGGACGTTGTTCGTCCGGTTCCTTTGCTTCGGTTTGGCACCAGTCGAGATAGTCATCGATGCTGTTCTGAAACTCCCGCTTCAGGTCGGCGGGAGTCTTTCCGTAGAAATCGATGACGTCGTTGATGCCGATGACGCGACCATGGAATTCGTTTGCTGAGGCGTCGAAGCGGATTTCGACGTGCTGGTCCTTGTAGCTCAAGGTGTCGGTTGGCATCGGTGGTTGTCCGGTAGGGGTTTATCTGCTGTGCATCGAAGAGCTTCGTGCGAGGTGGTTGCTGGGGAACGCGCACCCTCACCCTCACCCTCCCCCGCTTCGCGGCGCGTCCCTCCCTCTCCCGCTAGCGGGCGAGGGGCAAGCTGGCGTGGGCGGTTGCTCTTCGGATTGAAGATTTGGTTGTAGAAATCAGGCAAATTCCACCTGCTAAAATCTTGCCTGGAAAGTAAGTCGATCTTGTTGCTGAAGGGTGCTCAGCGCCTCGCCGGTGTCGCTTGTGGCGCGTAGCCAGTAGACGCCGCCGGGATAGGCTGCCGAAACGCAGGGCGTATTCTTCGGCCAGCAGGGTTTTGCCGATGCCGCCCATGCCTTGCACTTGCACCAGACCCGTTCCGCCACCGGTGATCATGGCGAAGTTGTGCTTCAGAAGACCGCTGTGGATTGCCCAGAGGTCGGCGACGCGGCCGACGAACCTGTTCGACCCAAGGCGCATGTTGCTGCCGAACCAATGGGGACGGGGCAGGTGGTGGAACTCGCCGAAGGTCTGATCGACACGTTGGAGATGATCGAAGACCTGCTGTGCAAGTTTGTCCGCATCGACGTCATAGGCAGCGATGTAACGCTGATCCTGGATGTGTAAGGGCTGAATATGGGTACGCGTTGTTTCCGGATTGAGGGCCAGAATGCGGTTCTCGACGGCCCTGATATCGGACGAATCGCGCTGTGCGGCGATGATCGCGGCGGTCAGTTCCCACTGGCAGGCGCGGCGGGTGGGGTAGGTTTTCGAGTACCACGCCACGAGAATTTTGGCATCACTGAGGCCATCCGTAATTCGGCGGCTGATCGACTGGCCGTCGATGATTTCGGTGTCGTCGTGAAAGACCTTTATGGCTTTGGCGGCGAAGGCGTCGAGAAGCGGTTTCACCGCTTTTTTGTCGGCGTGGGCGTAGCTGAAGAAGATGTCGTATCGGTCGCCCATGTCTCGCCTCGCCGTCTGATACCTTAATCAGTCGAAATCAACTGATGCGGGCAATGTATCAGAAATTCGAGGCTTTTTCGATGGTTATCAGTGTCTCTGTAGGAATTTATGACATGGAGTGATCGGCCTCGGTTTCCTGTAGTCGGGGCCGATCCGTCCGATGTTACTGACGTTCCAGGACCAAAGTCCCCAGCGGCGGTATCCGCAGCAGGATCGAATAGGGCCGGCCGTGGTGGGGGTATTCTTCCGCCTCCACGCCGCCGTTGTTGCCGACGTCGCTGCCGCCGTAGACGCCGGCATCGGTGTTCAGGCGTTCGCGGTAGAAGCCGGGAGCGGGGACGCCGACGCGGTAGCCTTCACGCGGGATCGGGGTGAAGTTGCTGACGGAAACGATCGGGTGCTCGCGGTCCTTGCCGTAGCGCAGGAAGGCGAAGACGCTGTTGTCGCTGTCGTTGGCCTCGATCCACTCGAACCCGGCCGGCTCGTTGTCGAGTTCATGGAGGGCCGGCGTGTCCTTGTAGAGGTGGTTCAGGTCGCGGACCAGCGTTTGGATGCCCTGATGGTTGCCGTCTTCCAGCAGGTGCCAGTCGAGGCCCTTGTTGTGGTTCCACTCGAGGTCCTGGGCGAACTCGCCGCCCATGAAGAGCAGCTTCTTGCCGGGATGGGTCCACATGAAGCCGTAATAGGCCCGCAGGTTGGCGAACTTCTGCCAGCGGTCGCCCGGCATCTTGTTGAGCAGGGAACCCTTGCCGTGGACGACCTCGTCATGGCTCAGCGGTAGGACGAAATTCTCGCTGAAGGCGTAGATCATGCCGAAGGTCATCGAGTGGTGATGATACCGGCGATGGATCGGGTCCTTGGACATGAAGCTGAGCGTGTCGTGCATCCAGCCCATGTTCCATTTGAAGCCGAACCCCAGGCCGCCCAGGTAGACCGGGCGAGACACGCCGGGCCACGAGGTCGATTCCTCGGCCACGGTCATGGCGCCGGGGTGGTTGCCGTAGACAAGCTCGTTCATGCGCTTGAGGAAGGCGACCGCTTCCAGGTTCTCGTTGCCGCCGTATTGGTTGGGCACCCACTGGTCGGCCTGACGGCTGTAGTCGAGATACAGCATGGAGGCCACGGCATCGACGCGGATGCCGTCGAAATGGAACTGGTCCATCCAGTAGAGCGCGCTGCCGAGCAGGAAGCTGGAAACCTCGCGGCGGCCGAAATTGTAGATCAGGGTGTTCCAGTCCTGGTGGAAGCCCTGGCGCGGGTCGGCGTGCTCGTACAGGTGGGTGCCGTCGAACAGGCCCAAACCGTGCTGATCGGTCGGGAAGTGGCCGGGGACCCAGTCCAGCAGCAGGCCGATGCCCTCGCGGTGGCAGCGCTCGACGAAGCGGGAGAAGCCTTCCGGGTCGCCGTGGCGGCTGGTCGGCGCGAACATGCCGATCGGCTGGTAGCCCCAGGAACCGTCGAACGGAAACTCGGTGATCGGCAGAAGCTCGATATGGGTGTAGCCCATGTCCTTGACGTAGGGCACGAGCTGGTCGGCCAGTTCGTCATAGGTCAGGTAGCGGTTGCCCCCTTCCCCATCGGGACGACGCCACGAGCTGATATGGCATTCGTAGATGGAGACCGGCTTCGCCCGCCAGTCGGTCCGGGCACGGTCGCGCAGCCAGTCCTGATCGCTCCAGGGATGGCTGTTGAGGCCGTGGACGACCGAGGCGGTGTGGGGCGGCAGTTCCGACTGGAAGGCGTAGGGATCGGCCTTCAGCGGCATCATGTTGCCGGTCGGTCCCTTGATCTCGTACTTGTAGCGGTCGCCCCGGCCGACATGCGGGACGAAGATTTCCCAGACGCCGCATTCGTGGCGCTTCCGCATCGGCAGCCGGCGGCCGTCCCAGTTGCAGAAATCGCCGATCACGGAAACCCGCGTGGCGTTGGGAGCCCAGACGGCGAAGGCTGTTCCGGCGATGCCTTCCATCTCCTGCGGGTGCGCGCCCAGCCGCTCGAAACTGCGGAGATGGGTGCCTTCGGCCAGCAGGTGGACGTCGAGCTGGCCCAGCACCGGCGGGAAGCTGTAGGCGTCGGAGAACTCGCCGGTATGGGTCGCGAAGTCGATCCGGAACCGGTAGCGGAACATGGTCTTGCGGTCGTTCAGCGTGACCGACCAGAAGCCGTCGGAATGGACCTTTTCCAGGTCCGCGACCGGCTCGTTCGTGCCGGCGTCGATCAGCGTGATCTTGCGCGCTTCCGGAATGAACGTTCGGACGGTGACGGCCCCGTCGGGGCCGTCGGTGTGCATGCCGAGAATACCGAACGGGTCGCCATGCTCCGCCCGCACGACGGCCTCGATTTCCTGGCGCATGGCTTCGGCGTTGATGGAATCGGCGGTGGATTCGGTCTTGGTGGGGTTCTGGATGTTGGCAGTCATCAAACTTCCCCGGTCTGTGAGCTGGCGGCATGGGCGTCGAGAATGCCGGTCACCCCCTTGATCGGGATGCCCAGCCAAGCCGGCCGGTTGGCGGACTCGTAAGCGATTTCGTACAACGCCTTCTCCAGGGTGAACAGGTCGAGCAGGCGTTTTGCAACGTCCTGATCGGCGGGATAGCTGGAGCAACCCGCAATCGCGTCGTTATAGGCGCTCAGGAAGGCGTCGGCCGACCTTTGCTCCCATTCCAGCGCCGACCCCAACACCTTCGGACCGGCATCGGCCTGAAGGTCCTCGACCCGCTTCACCGCGGCCCAGGCCGCGTAGTTGAAGGACCGCAGCATTCCGGCCACGTCCTTGAGGGGCGAATGCTTGGCGCGCCGCTGATCCAGCGACTTGGCCGGTTCACCTTCGAAGTCGATGACGAACCAGTCGTTCTGCGCCTTGAGCACCTGCCCCAGGTGATAGTCGCCATGATAGCGCGTCTTGGACGCCGTGACACCCCCGGCGATGAGGGAGCCGATCAGGTCCAGGCATTCCTGGCGGCGGGCCAGCAGGGCTTCGACCTCGTCGTGGTCGTCGCCGGTCAGCCTAGCGCTGGCCTGCTCCAGGCTGGCGAAGGCGCGTTCGGCCTGCGCCTTGGCGTCTTCGACCCAGCGGGTGGTGTCTTCTTCGGTCACCGGCTCCGGCTCGAAAGCCGGATCGCCGCTTTCAACCGCGAGCGCGCGGTGGAGTTCCGCCGTCCGCTGGCCGAGCGTGCCGGCGAGCGACAGGTAGAACGCCATTTCCTCGGTCGAATCCCCGGCAGGGGTATCCGCCGCCGAACCGCCGAGCCGGATTTCGTCCAGATAGCGGACGAGCTGGTCGAGGGTATAGGTCCAGCCGTCGCCCTGGTTGCGGACGAAGGCCTGGACGATCATCAGCGCCGTGGCGGGACCGCCGTCGTCGACATGCTGGACGGCGCCGAGCAGGGCCGGCGTGTTGCGGTAGTCCGCCACTTCGGTCAGGAAGCGGCCGATCTCCAGCTCCGGATGCTCGCCGCGCACCAGCTTGCGGTAGGCCTTGACCACCATCAGGTCGCCGACCAGCACCGACGTATTGCTCTGCTCGACGCCGAGCCGGCGGATTTCCGCGTCGTCGGGCAGCTCGATCTCGGCCATCCGCTGGGTCGCCTGGAACTCGATCGAGCCGACGTTGGACTTGATCGTCTGGCCCTCGCGGATCGCATCGATCACCGCCAGCAGGAAATGATCGGACTGCATCGCGTCGTAGAGGCCGCCGAGACGCGGACCGCGGCGGGCGCGGGCCATCGTGTAGGGCAGCAAGGGAGACGCCGGGGTCGCGGCGTTCTCGTCCCACGATACCGTCAGCGGCATGAAGTATTGCTGCGGCTCCTCCACGCCGGAGAGCGTCACGTCCATGACGCCGAGCATGAAGCTTTGGTCCCTGCCCTTCAGCTCGGCCGTCATGTGGACGCGGGTCGAGTTGATGACCTCGTCCTTGGCGCCGAACCAGCGCTGCTTGGGCAGGTAGTTGGGCAGGACATCGCGGGCGAACTCGGTCGCGGCCCGGCCGTTGACGTTGCGCCATGCGTCGGTGACGACCAGCGTCACGAACTCCGGCATGGCTTCCGGCACCTGCTCGTGCCAAGCCGGCTGCTCGGCGGTGTTGGTCAGGCCGAACCAGTAGAAGCCGTAGGCCGGCAGGGTCAGCAGATAGGGCAGGTCGCCGATCGGCGGGAAGGTGCTGCGGCCGAGCAGTTCGACCGGCACGCAATTCTTGTGGCGCGACAGGTCGAGTTCGACCGCCTGGGCCGAACGCGACAGGTTGGCGACGCACAGGATCACTTCGCCTTCATGCTCGCGCACATAGG
>NZ_JCACHA010000559.1:0-23429 GCF_059503625.1 Skermanella sp. | reverse complement strand
GATAGTCGAAACCCGAACGCGTGTTGGCGAACCTGGTCCGCTTCGGCATGGCGACTACGGCTCCCTTGGCGGCTCGGCCGGCGGTGCCCTTGGGCGTCGAAGCGTGCATCCGGTCTTCCCCTTCACTGTGCCGACGCACTTAGCGGCATCCTGCCTCTCCGCGTTCGATCCTGCGGGCTCAACACCTCCACCAGCAGAACATCTCATTTCTCTAATTATATAAATCCACCGGTTACTCACGAATGCCCGTCGAATAGAGCGATTTGCACATCAAGGAAAAACTTCCATTAGGAAATGGTGATATCTTGGGCGTTGGCGTGTTGAAACAGCCCCTGAATTCATCACTCTGACCCACCTGGGGATCGGAGGCGTGAGGAAAGGAGGGGCGTGGGGGAGAGTGCTCCTATAGCACGGCCTCGACCCTTGCCGGCCTCCCTTCCTCCTTTGAGGAGTTGAGCGACCGTGACGGCAGCCCTTGAAAATCAACAAACCCTGTCCCGCCCGCGCCGGCACCGTTTCAAGCCGCCGATCAGGGCGCTTTCCGAGTATCTCCCTCCGACGTCACGGCGGCTGGAACCGGACGTCACGCCGCGGACCAGCGTGGCGGTGGAGTGCGGCTGGGGACGCTTGATCCTGGGCCAGACCTTCGGCGATCCCGCCGATGTCGTCGCGGCCCTGCGGGACGAACAGCCGGGACAGCGCGACATCGCGATGTATCTCGATGATCCCCATGTCATGCTGGCCCTGGCCCCCCAGAACCTGTTCCTCGATCCCTCGCACACCTTCAGGCTGGATCTCGGCGCGCCGTCCCCCGGCGGGAGGGTGCCCGCCTGCTTCACGGTGCAGCCGCTCGAGACGGCCGAACAGGCCCGTCAGGTCAACCGTATCCAAGCCGCCCGCGCCATGCTGCCAACCCCCGACGACTTCCTGATGGCGCACCGTGACTGTCGGCACTTGACGCACCTGATCGCGGTGGACGGCCGGGACGGCCGCGTGATCGGCACCGTCAGCGGGATCGACCATGTCGAGGCCGCCGGCGATCCGGGAAACGGATCCTCCCTGTGGTGCCTGGCGACCGATCCCCAGGCGCTTTATCCCGGTATCGGCGAGTGCCTGGTGCGCGCGATGGCCGAGAACTTCAGGATGAGGGGCCGCGCCGTCATGGACCTCTCGGTGCTGCACGACAACGCCGGCGCCATAGCGCTTTATGAAAAGCTGGGATTCAGGCGCATTCCGGTGTTCTCGATGAAAATGCGCAATGCCATCAACGAGAAGCTGTTCATGGGTCCTAGACCGGAACAGCCGCTCAATCCTTACGCGACGATCCTCATCAGCGAAGCCCGCCGGCGCGGCATCGCCGTGGAGGTGCTCGATGCCGAGACCGGCTATTTCCGGCTCAGCTTCGGCGGCCGATCGATCGCCTGCCGGGAAAGTCTGTCCGAGCTGACCAGCGCCATAGCCCTGAGCCGGTGCGACGACAAGGCCGTCACCCGGCGGGTTCTGCAGAAGGCGGGACTGAGGGTTCCGGCGCAGCGCCGCGCCGGCAGCCCGGCGGACGACGCCGCTTTTCTGGCCGGGCACGGCCGCGTGGTGGTCAAGCCGGCGCGCGGCGAACAGGGCAAGGGCATCACGGTCGATATCCGCACGCCCGAGGTGCTGGAGCAGGCCGTGGCGGCGGCGCGGGCGCATGCCGACACGGCGCTGATCGAGGCGTTCGTCGAGGGCCAGGACCTGCGCATCGTGGTGATCGATTACAAGGTCGTGGCGGCGGCCATCCGCCGGCCCGCCGAAATCACCGGCACCGGCGAGCACACGATCGCCCGGCTGATCGAGGCGCAGAGCCGGCGGCGCGCCGCCGCCACCGGGGGCGAGAGCCGGATACCACTGGACGCGGAAACCGAGCGGTGCCTGCGCTGCCACGGCTATGCCCTGGACGACGTTCTACCCGAGGGCGAAAGGCTGTTCGTTCGGAAGACGGCTAATCTGCACACCGGCGGCACGCTGCACGACGTGACGGCGGTGCTCCACCCCGCGCTGGCGCAGGCGGCGGTGACGGCGGCGCGGGCGCTCGCGATCCCGGTGGTCGGGCTCGACTTCCTCGTGCCCGACCCTGCCGGCCCGGCCTACGTGATCATCGAGGCCAATGAGCGGCCCGGCCTCGCCAATCACGAGCCGCAGCCGACCGCCCAGCGCTTCATCGACCTGCTGTTCCCCCAGACGGCGGTTTGACGGCATGCCGGCGGAGGGGACGCGGTTTCGCGTCACTCCGCCGGCGCCGCCTTGTGCCGCCGGTCGCCGCGCCGGGTCAAGCGCTCGCTTACGCGTTCGAACAGGGTGAACAGGATCGGCACGAACACGATGCCGACGATGGTCGCAGCCATCATGCCGCTGAACACCGTCGTCCCGATCGACCGGCGGCTCGCGGCCCCCGCTCCGGTCGCGACCAGCAGCGGCACCACCCCGAGGATGAAGGCGATGGCCGTCATCAGCACGGCGCGGAAGCGCGTCCGCGCGCCCTCCACGGCCGCTTCGATGATCGGCAATCCATGCTCCCGGCGGGTCCGGGCGAACTCGACGATCAGGATCGCGTTCTTGGCGGCAAGGCCGATCAGCAGGACGAAGCCGATCTGCGCATAGATATCGACCGGAATGCCGGTGAGCCATAGCCCCGCCGCCGCCCCGGCCGCCGCGACCGCGACCGACAGAACCACGGACAAGGGCACGATCCAGCTTTCGAACTGGGCGACCAGGAACAGGTAGGCGAACAGGATCGCCAGTCCGAACACGATCACCGTCTGGTTTCCCGTCTCCACCTCCTGGAGCGAAACTCCCGACCACTCGAATCCGTACCCGGCCGGCAGCGTATCGTTCGCCACCTGGGTCATCGCGGCCAGCGCATCGCCGGAACTGGCGCCGGGGGCGGGCTGGCCGTTCACGGAAGCGGCGGTGAACTGGTTGTAGCGGCCGATGGCATCGGGGCTCAGCACGTTGCGGATGGTCGCGATGCTGCGGATCGGGACCAGTTCTCCGCTGGATGCCCGGACATGCAGCCGGTCGATCGCATTCGCTTCGTCGCGGAAGCGCGCCTGATCCTGGACCATGACGCGGAACACGCGGCCGTACAGATTGAAGTCGTTGACATACAGAGAGCCGAGATGCGCCTGGAGCGTCGTGAACACGTCCCCCGGCGTGATCCCCAGCAACGCCGCCTTGGTCCGGTCGAGTTCCAGGAATAGATGGGGAACCTCGGCGCTGTAGGTGCTGAACACGGCGCGCAGCATGGGGTTCTGGTTGGCCGCGACAAGCAGGCCGCGCAGGGTGGACGCCAGTTCCTGCGGCGATTGCCCGCCCAGCGCCTGAAGCCTGAAATCGAAGCCGCCGGTAGCACCGACGCCGGGGATGCTGGGCGGATTGAAGGCGAAGATGGTCGCCTGCGGGATGGCGGCGAGCTGCGGCTGAAGACGCGCCAGCAGGCCGCCGACCTGTTCGGCCGGATCGCTCCGCTCCTCCCATGGCTTCAGCGTCGCGATCACCAGGCCGACGTTGGAACCCGCTCCGCTCAGCAGGCTGAAGCCCGATATGGCGATGACGTTGTCGACGCCCGGCGTCTCGCGGATCATGCGCTGCACGTCCTCCAGCACGGCGTCGCTGCGCTCCAGCGCGGCGGCGCTCGGCAGTTGGACGTTGACGAAGAAATAGCCCTGGTCCTCCGCCGGCAGGAAGGCGGAGGGAAGTGCCCGCATCAGCAGGCCGGCCCCCAGGCCGACGGCCAGGAAAAGCGCGATCGACACGACCAGCCACCGGCTGCCGCCGGCCACCAGCCGGCCATAGGCGTCGCGCGTGCGGTCGAGCAGCCGGTTGAAGACCGCGAACGGACCGCGCCGGTACATTTCCGTCGGGCGCAGAAGCAAGGCGCACAGGGCCGGGCTCAGGGTCAGCGAATTGATGCCGGAAATCAGGAACGATACCGAGATCGTCACCGCGAACTGGCGGTAGAGCTGGCCGGTGATGCCCGGCAGGAAGGCCACCGGCACGAAGACGGCGGCCAGGACCAGCGTGGAGGCGACGATGGGGCCGGTGACCTGCGCCATCGCCCGCTTCGCCGCTTCGGCCGAGGAAAGCTCGGGCTCCTCCTCCATCACCCGGCGGACGTTCTCGACCACCACGATCGCATCGTCAACCACCAGGCCGATCGCCAGGATCAGGGCGAACAGCGTGACCGTGTTGGCGCTGTAGCCGGCGGCCAGCAGCACCGCGAAGACGCCGATCAGCGACACCGGAATGGCCAGCGTCGGGATCAGGGTCGAGCGCCAGTCCTGGAGGAACAGATACGTCACCGCCACCACCAGCGCGAAGGTGATCGCCAGCGTCAGCACGATTTCCTCGATCGTGGCGTTGACGAAGCGCGTGGTGTCGAACACGACGGCGTAGTCCAGTCCCTCGGGGAAACGCTGCGACAGCCGTTCCAGCTCCGCTTCGACCGACTGGGCGACGTTCAGCGCGTTGGCGTCGGCCGCCTGATACACCACCAGCGTCGCGGCGGGCTGGCCGTTCAGCTTGGAGCGTGAACCGTAGGTCTGCGCGCCCAGCTCGACCGTCCCGATATCGCCCACCCGAACGACGGCGCCGTTGGTATTGGTGCGGACGATGATGTTGCGGAAGGCGTCGACGTCGCTCAGGCGTCCCTCCGCCAGGATGGTCAACTGCTGCTGCTGGCCGGCCGGGGCCGGCGGCGCGCCGATCTGCCCGGCGGATGCCTGGACGTTCTGCTGCTGTATGGCGCCGACCACCTCGGGCGCCGTGACGCCCAGCGCCGTCATGCGGTCCGGGTCCATCCAGATCCGCATGCTGTAGTTCAGGGACCCCATCACCTGCGCTTCGCCGACGCCTTCGACGCGGGCGATGGCGTCGCGCAGGTTGATGCTGGCATAGTTGCTGATGAAGATCGGATCGTAGCGGGCGTCGGGCGAGAAGATGTTGACCGCCATCAGCATGTTGGGCGACTGCTGCCGCACGGTGACGCCCTGGCGCGTCACTTCAGAAGGCAGGGAAGGCGTCGCCAGCGACAGCCGGTTCTGCACGTTGACCGTCGCGATATCGGGGTCGGTGCCGATGTCGAAGGTCACCGTCAGCGTGTAGGCGCCCGTGTCGGTGCTGGTCGAGTTCATGTACATCATGTTCTCGACGCCGTTCACCTGCGCCTCGATCGGCGCCGCGATCGTTTCGGCGACGACCTGGGCGTTGGCGCCGGGATAGCTCGCCGTTACCTGAACCGTCGGCGGCGTGATCGGCGGGAACTGTGCTACCGGGATGACCCGGAGCGCCAGCAATCCCGCCAGCACGATCACCAGGGAAATGACGATGGCGAGGTTGGGCCGCCGGATGAAGAGAGCCGAGATCATGGCTGGGACGCCGTCTGGTCGGACGCCGGCGAGGGCTGGACCGTGATGCCCGGCCGGACCTTCTGGACACCTCCCAGGATCACCGTTTCACCCTCCTGCAAGCCGCTTTCCACGGCGAAGGCCTGCTCGATCTGCGGCCCCACCTGGATGCGGCGCTGACCGACGCGGTTCTGCTGGTCCAGAACCAGGACGAAATGTCCTTCGCGGTCCTGCTGAACGGCGGCGACCGGGACCACCGGGCGGCGCTCCGACCGTTCGGGACGGATCAGGGCGGTTACGAACTGGCCGGGCAGCAGGGTCTGCTGCGGATTGGGGAAGACGGCGCGGACGGCGATGGTGCCGGTCGCCGGATCGACGCGGTTGTCGACGAACTCGACGCGGCCCTCCTCACGGTACTCGCCGCCGTTCGGAAGCCTCAGCTTCGGCACGTAGCGCTTGACCAGTTCCTGCGGGGACAGCCCTTCGTACTGTTGCCGGACCGCCAGGAGATCGCGGTCGCTGACCGAGAAGACGACGCGGATGGGATCGAGCTGTACGACGTTGGCGAGCGGACCGGAGCCGGGGGAGACCAGATTGCCGACGGTCACGGCCGTCACGCCGATGCGGCCGTCAATGGGCGACGCGATCCGCGTATAACCCAGGTTCAGCTCGGCGGTCTGGACGGCGGCCTGGGCCGCGAGCACGTCGGCCTGTGCGACATCGCGCGCCGCGGTAGCCTCGTCCAGTTGCGCCTCGCTGACGTTGCCGCGCCCGCGCAGTTCCTCGGTTCGCTGATAGTTGGCCTGGGCCTGGAGCAGGTTGGCTTTCGCCCGCGATACCTGGGCGCGGGCAGAAGCCAGCGCCGCCTCGTACGGGGCCGGCTCGATCGTGTAGAGCAATTGGCCGGCCTTGACGTCCTGGCCGTCCGAGAAGGCAACCTCACGAAGGAAGCCCTCGACCCTGGGGAGTGCCTCGAAGGACTGGATAGCCTCGACCCGTCCGATGAACTCGGTGGTCGGTGCTATGTCGCGCGCTTCCACCGCGACGGTCGTCACCGCCGGGGGAGGTCCGCTTCCGGGCGCCGTCTGCGCCAGGGCCGCATGAGACGACAGCAGGACGATCGAGGCGGCTATCGCCTTCCAGCCGGAATGCTGAAGCGCGAAGGGACGGCAAGGTATCGCGGGAGCACGATGGTCGCGTGACGGCATCTTGGGCGCTTCTCTCCGGCTGGGATGAAAGAGGCTCGAATTTCATGCCCCTAACAGCGCAGTCGTCCATATGACACGGGCCTATGTCAGCGTGACGAGAAGGACGCCTGCGCGGGAGACCGGCAGGCGGTTGTGGGCAAGGCCGCCCCATCCGGGCGAAGGGCTGGATCCGACCCGACCGAAGGCGGCAACAAGGACATGGCCGCCTGGAAGATGATCGGCTTTCCCGGAGCACATTGCTGATCCCCGTCTCGGCGTCGACCGTAGCTCGGATGCCGATCTATAACAGGCGGTCAAGGGTGATCGGAAACTGCCGTATCCGGTTTCCGGTCGCATGCCAGACTGCGTTCGCAATGGCGCCCGCCGTTCCGGTAATGCCGATTTCGCCAACCCCCTTGATGCCCAGCGCGTTCACGTGCGGATCGTGTTCCTCGACCAGGATCGCTTCGAGCGACGGAGCGTCGGCGTTCACGGGAATGTGGTATTCGGCGAGGTTCGGGTTCATCGGACGGCCGGATCGCAAGTCCATCACGGCTTTCTCGTGCAGAGCGAACGATATGCCCCAGATCATGCCGCCGTAGTACTGGCTGCGCACCAGCCGGGGATTGATGACCCGTCCGGCCGCGAAGGCGCCGACCAGGCGCGTCACGCGGATCTGGCCGAAGTCGGGATCGACCTTGACCTCTGCGAAAACGGCCCCGTGCGCATGCTTGGCATAGGATGGTTGTGCGGCCGGATCGGTAGCGCTTTTACCGCGGCCCTCGATCTCCGCCAGCCCGGCGCGGGCCAGGATGTCGGCATAGCTCTCGCTTCTGCTCTCGTCGTCGCGCCGGAACAGCCGGCCACCCCGCGCCACGACGCCGGTGTTCCCGGCGCCGAACAGCGGCGAGCGCTGGTCGCCTGTCGCAAGGTCGGCCAGCTTCGCGACCGCATCCGCGCCCGCGTCGTGGATCGCCATGCCGACGGTCGCGGTATGCGCCGAGCCGCCCGCTATCCCGGCGTCCGGCAGGTCGGATGTCCCGGACCTGAACTCGACCTCGTCAAGCTCAAGGCCCAGGCTGTCGGCGGCGATCTGCGCCAGGGCGGTCCCTGCACCCTGCCCCATGTCATGCGCCCCGGTCTCCATGACCCCGGTGCCGTCGCTGCGGATAACGGCCCGAGCCTGACCCTGGAACATCAGGGCCGGGAAGGTCGCGGTGCCCATGCCCCAGCCGACAAGGCGTCCGTCGTCGTCGTGCATCTGCCGGGGCGCCAGCGGACGCAGCGCCCAGCCGAAGCGTTCGGCACCCTGCGCGTAGCACTCACGCAGCGCCTTCGAGGAAAACGGCTTGCCGGAAATCGGCTCGACCTCGGCATAGTTCCTGAGACGGAACGCCAGAGGGTCCATCCCGCAGGCCTCCGCCATTTCGTCGATAGCACTCTCCAGTGCGATCGAGCCCGTCGCCTCGCCGGGTGCGCGCATGAACAGCGGCGTACCCGTGTCGAGCCGGACGACCTCATGGGATGTGGCGATCGACGGGCTCGCATACAGCGTATGCGAGACATCGGAGGCCGGCTCGAAGAAATCGTCGAAGGTGCTCGAGGTGGTCTTCGTGTGATGGGAAAGCGCGGTCAGCACGCCGTCGCCGTCGGTGCCCACGCGCAGCGTCTGCCGGGTCGGCGCGCGATGGCCCACGGGGCCGAACATCTGCTCCCGCCGCAGCACCAGCTTCACCGGCCTGCCGGTCAGGCGAGCCGCCAGGATGCCGAGGACCTGAGGTCCGGACACCCCGCCCTTGGACCCGAAGCCGCCGCCCAGAAAGCGGCTGCGGATATGGATGTTCTCCACCGGCAGTCCGAACAGTTCCGCCAGACGCCCCTGGGTCATCGCCAGACCCTGGGTCGGCATGTCGATCGAGAGCCTATCACCGTCCCAGACTGCCACGATCGCGTGCGGCTCCATCGCATTGTGATACTGTGCCGGCGTTTCGTAAGTGGCGTCGATCCGCCGGGAAGCCTGGGCGAGACCGGCCTGAACGTCGCCCCGATGCGCTTCGCCCGGATTGCCGACGCCGACGGTCGGCGGGGTGAAGCTCCCGTCCGCGTCGAGGTCGGCACGGACCGGCTCGGCCTCGTACCGGGGCGCCAGCAGCGCCGCGCCTTCCGTTGCAGCCTCGAGCGTCCCGGCGATCACCACCGCGATCGGCTGGTTCGCGTAGCGGACCTTGTCGTTTTGCAGAACGTCGAGCCGGAAGGCGAAGGGATTGGTCCTTGCGTCCGGATCCTTGGCAAGCGGCGGTCTGTTGTCCGGCGTCATCACCTCGATCACGCCCGGATGCGCCTTGGCGGCTGCGACGTCAAGGAAGGCAACCCGGCCGCGCGCGATGCTGCTGACCGCCACCACGGCGTAAAGCATCTCAGGCGGGTGGTTGTCGGCCGCGTAGCGGGCGCCGCCCGTGACCTTGAGAATTCCGTCCCGGCGGGTGAGCGGCTGACCGATGCTGGATCCGTGCCGAACATGAGCCGGAGCCTGGGTGAGGGGGATCTCAGACATGCAGATGGACTCCCGAACCTGAAGCGGTACCTGATGCGAAGGGAGAGGCCGGCAGTGCGGGCACGCGTTCGGGCGTTCCGGCTGCCGCCAGCGTGAGTGCGCGCGTTATGATCCGCCGCGCGAGCTCGATCTTGAAGGCGTTGTCACCGGACGGACTGGCATCCGCGAGCGCCGCCTCGGCGGCGGCGCGGAAGACGGCGGCATCCGGGATCGCGCCGGCCAACACCTCCTCCGCGGCCCGGCTCCGCCAAGGCTTCAGGGCGACGCCGCCCAGCGCTATCCGCGCTTCCCCGATCGTTCCACCGTCGAGCTTCAGGGCTGCGGCAGCCGACACGACCGCGAAGGCGTAGGAGGTGCGCTCGCGGACCTTGAGATAGCGGGCATGCGCGGAAAAGCCGGCCGCCCCGCCCGGCAGGCGCAGGGCGACGATCAACTCGCCCGGCTCCAGCGCGCTCTCGTGCTCCGGCGTGTTTCCAGGCAGGCGATGGAAGCCTTCGAGCGGGATCTCACGACGCCCTGCCCTGCCCTCGACCTCCACCACGGCGTCGAGAGCGACGAGCGGAACGCAGAAGTCGGATGGGTGCGTCGCGATGCAGTCCTCGCTCCATCCCAGCACGGCATGAAGCCGGTTCTCGCCGCCACGGGCATCGCAGCCGGAGCCCGGATGGCGTTTGTTGCACGCACTCGCGACGTCGTAGAAATACGCGCACCGAGTCCGCTGGAGGAGATTGCCGCCGGCCGTCGCAGCGTTGCGGAGCTGGGGCGAAGCGCCCGACAGCAGCGCTTCCGCAACCGCCGGGAACCGCCGCGCAAAGTCCGGGTCATGCGCCAGATCGGCATTGCGGACGAGGGAGCCGATCCGCACGCCACCGTCTGGCAGGTGCTCGATCCGGTCGAGCCCGGGGAGGTGGTTGACGTCGACCAGGCGGCTCGGCCGGGTGACGCCCCCCTTCATCAGGTCCAGAAGATTGGTGCCGGCCGCCAGGTAGGCGGCTCCCGGTTCCGAGGCCGCGGCGACGGCGTCCGTGATCGTGGCGGGCTTGACGAAGTCGAAGATGTTCATACAACTTGCTTCCGCTCGATTTCGGCCAAGTTCTGCTCAGCCAAGTTTTGTCCGGCCAGAATTTTCTGTGCTTCGATGACGCCCTCCGTGATCCCGGCGTAGGCGCCGCATCGGCAGAGATTGCCGCTCATGCCCTCGCGCACGCGCTCCGGGTCGTCGCCGGCTTGCCCTTCCTGGATCAGGCCGACCGCGCTCATGATCTGGCCCGGCGTACAGAACCCGCATTGGAAGCCGTCATGGGCGATGAAGGCGGCCTGAACGGGGTGCAGTTCGTCGCCCTGCGCGAGACCCTCGATCGTCAGGACGTCGGCGCCGTCATGGCTGACCGCAAGAGCGAGGCAGGAATTGATCCTTCGCCCATCGACGAGCACCGTGCACGCGCCGCATTGTCCGCGGTCGCAACCCTTCTTGGTTCCGGTCAGGTCCAGGCGCTCGCGGAGGAGATCGAGCAGCGTGACCCTTGGGTCGTCCAGCACCACTTCTCGCACCGTACCATTCACGGTAAGGGAAACTGATAGGCTCATGCGGTCCTCCGATGAGAGTTTCTATAGGCCGTGGTACCGTCACGATGCTGTATGTATGGGTAAATGAGTTTGCGGCCAGCTTGGCGCCGTACGACGATGCCGCGGAAGCCTTCCGCGGGTTGGACATCTTCAGGGATGCGCTTTAATAACGGGTGCGCCCAGCATCGGTACTCACTGCAAAAACTATACGGAGGGTTCCTCCGTTTTGCAAGGGGAGAAGGCGGAGAAGGTTAAGAGGGCGGGCAGAATGGAAGATTGTTCCGGCAGGACGCCGAGGAGGCCCCGCGCAGATGCGGTTCGGAACCGCGAGCGCGTCCTGGAGGCTGCCAAAGCGGTCTTCAACGCCGGCGGCCCCGATGCGAGCCTCGAAGCCGTGGCAAGGCGTGCCGGTGTCGGCATCGGTACGCTGTACCGGCATTTCCCGACCCGCGAAGCCTTGTTCGAGGCCGTCTACCGCCGCGAGGTGGAGCATCTCGCCAACTTGGCCGAGCAGTTGAAGGTGGACGCGGCTCCTGCTGAGGCGCTGCGGATCTGGATGCGCTCCAACGTGGAGTTCGTCGCGACCAAGAAGGGCATGTCGGTAGCGCTCGCGATCGTTGCGCACAGCTCCTCCGACCTCTCCGCCTATACGTTCGACCGGCTGACCAAGGCGGTTCGAGAGCTGCTGGACCGGGCCGTGGCGGCCGGAGAGGTTCGGGCCGATATCAGCCCGGAAGACCTTCTGCGCGCCCTGGTGGGCATGTGCTACATGCACGACCAGCCGGGCTGGCAGGCCAGCGTGCTCCGGCTGGTCGACGTCTTCGTCGACGGGCTGTGCAGGGTACCCGACGGAAAGCCGTCCTGATCGGCGTCGGGGCGGCAAGGCCCACGGGTCCATTACAGTCGATCCATAGAGCCGCCATTGCGGCACTCAACCGGGTCCGGGCGATGACGGGCATCCTGTTTCCCGTGGTCCATCCCGTCATGCTGCCATGAGGGGAGAACCTTCGATCCGATGCCCATCAGATGGGCAAAGGATTGCGACGGGATGAACTAGGGATTTGACAGTCCGGTCGCAATAAACCGGTTGGCCCAGGCGTGGGTCGCCGCCAGTTCATCGAAGAGCCATTCGCGGAAATTCCTGATGTTGGGGAGGTCGGCCTTCGAACGCAGCGTCGCGAAGCCATGCCCCTGGACCGTCATGATGTCTCCGGCGAACGGGATGATCAGCTTTCCGGTCCGGAGTTCCTGTTCGGCCAGCAACAGACTGTCCAGGCAGACACCGAGTCCGTCCACGGCGGCGCTGATCGCCATGAAGGAGCGGTCGAAGCGCGGCCCCCTCTCCAGGTCGAGGCGCACCTTGCGATGACGGCGCGCCCAGTCGCGCCAGCCGAGGACCGTGACCTCGGAATGGATCAGCGTGTGCCGGGCGAGGTCGTCCGGCCGGCGGATCGGCTTGGTTCCGTTGGCCAGCGCTGGCGAGCACATCGGGACGATTATATCATCCGGAAAGGAGACCATGACGCTGCCGGCCGAAGGTGGACCGGGATTATAACGGATATCGACATCGACGTCGCCCTGGCCGAGGTCGACCGGGATCAGGGATGCATGCAGCCGGATGTCCAATTCCGGATGCGCCTCCCCGAAGTGAGCCAGCCTTCTCATCAGCCACTGCGACGCGAAACTCGGTGTCGAATGGACGGTCATGACGGCACTGATGCCTGCCACGGCAACGTTGCGCGTGGCGGCTTCGATGCGGGCGAAGGCGGCGATGATCTCGGCGGCGTAGTGCCGGCCCGCTTCCGTCAGGACAACGGCGCGGTGAACCCGGTTGAACAAAGCGATTCCCAACTGCGCTTCCAGCAGCTTCACCTGATGGCTTACCGCGGACGGTGTAACGGCCAATTCTTCTGCCGCAACTGCGAAGGAACCAAGTCGTGCGGCAGCCTCAAATGCTTGAATCGATTTAATAGAGACCCTGTTTTGCATTGCGGCATACACATGAACTGAGTTCATCAATAGCTGATTTTATTCGTTTGAGAGATTAACCACAAGCATTTACATTTTATCTCAGCGATTGGCACCTGGGGCAAAGCAAATTCCCAGTGTCCTCAAAATAAAATACGAGGATTTCACCGTAAAACGTGCAATGAAATCGCTAAGTACACAATAGAATATGAGGTGAGGAAATGCTTCTTGCTAACAAGGTCTGCGTGATCACTGGGGCTGCTTCGGCGCGCGGCATTGGACGCGCAACCGCCAAACTGTTCGCCCTGCATGGCGGCCGCTCGATTATTCTCGATCTGAGTGAGGAACAGGCCAGTGCTGCCGCATCCGAGCTAGGGAGTGCCCATCGCGGCATCGCCTGCGATGTGACCGACAAGGACGCCTGCATCGCCGCGGTCGAGCGCGTGGTCGGCGAATTCGGACGAATCGACGTGCTGGTCAACAATGCCGGCATCACGCAGCCGCTGAAGTTCATGGAGATCGCGCCTGGGAACTACGACGCTGTTCTCGACGTCAATCTTCGCGGCACGCTCTACATGAGCCAGGCCGCGATCCCGCAGATGCGCAAGCAGCATTCGGGCTCCATCGTGAACATGTCGTCGGTCTCGGCCCAGCGCGGCGGCGGGATCTTCGGCGGGCCGCACTACAGCGCCGCCAAGGCCGGCGTGCTGGGTCTCGGCAAGGCCATGGCCCGCGAACTGGGTCCGGACGGTATCCGGGTCAACTCGGTCACTCCTGGCCTGATCCAGACCGACATCACCGGCGACAAGCTCACCGACGATCTCAAGGCCGAAATCATCAAGGGCATTCCGCTCAGCCGCCTGGGCAATGCCGAGGATGTCGCCAGGGCCTGCCTGTTCCTGGCCTCGGACCTGTCCTCCTACACCACCGGCGCCACCATCGACGTCAACGGCGGCATGCTGATCCATTAGGGAGCGGTGGCCGGCACTGCCCGGCCGCCCCGTCATTCACCCATGTGTCGCTACGGCTGATGCCCGTGCCCGTGCGCGAGCGCATGACCGTGCCCCGACACCGACGATGCTGGAGATAACTGTGCAGACTAATCCACTTGGACACAACGTGGACCTGGCCGAACGCGCCTACCGCATCCGCCGCAACGCGCTGCTGATGGGCGAGGTTCAGGGCCAGGGCTACATCGGCCAGGCGCTCGATATCGCCGACGTGCTGGCCACGGCGTATTTCCACGCCATGAGCTATCGCCCGGAGGATCCTCACTGGGAAGAGCGCGACCGTTTCCTGCTGTCGAACGGCCACTACGCCATCGCCCTCTACGCGGCCCTGATCGAGGCCGGCATCGTGCCGGAGGAGGAGCTGGAGACTTACGGCAGCGACGGCAGCCGCCTGCCGATGTCGGGCATGGCCGCCTACACGCCCGGCATGGAGATGTCCGGCGGATCGCTGGGGCTGGGGCTGTCGATCGGCGTCGGCATGTGCCTGGGACTGAAGCGCAAGGGCTCGCCGTCCCGCGTCTACACCCTGTTCTCCGACGGCGAGCTGGACGAGGGCTCCGTCTGGGAAGCCATCATGTCGGCCGCCCACTGGAAGCTGGACAACCTGATCGGGATCATCGACGTCAACAACCAGCAGGCCGACGGACCCTCGACACAGGTCATGGCCTTCGAGCCGCTGGTGGACAAACTGCAGGCCTTCGGCTGGTTCGTCCAGCGCATCGACGGCAACGACATCGATGCCGTTCGCGCCGCCTTCGACGCCGCCCGCGACCATGCCGAGCCGAAGCCCCGCATGATCGTCTGCGATACCCGGATGGGACGGGGCGTCCCGTTCCTGGAAGCCCGCGAGAAGAACCACTTCATCCGCGTCGACGAGCACGAATGGCAGATGGCCCTCGAGGCTCTCGCCGCCGGGAGGACAGCATGAGCACCGCAAACACTACTGCCAACATCGACACCAACGAGGGCGCCAGCCCCAAGCCGCGCCTGAAGACCTCGGCGATGATCGCCTCGATCGCCGCCGAGGGCCAGCGCACCAAGCCGGCGCCCTTCGGCCACGCCCTGGCCGAACTGGCGAAGAGCCGGCCGGAGATCGTCGGAATGACCGCCGACCTCGGCAAGTACACCGACCTGCACATCTTCGCCAAGGCCCACCCCGACCGTTACTATCAGATGGGCATGGCCGAGCAGCTGCTGATGGGGGCCGCGGCCGGCATGGCGCACGAGGGAGCGATACCCTTCGCGACGACCTACGCGGTGTTCGCCTCGCGCCGGGCCTACGACTTCATCCACCAGACCATCGCCGAGGAGAACCTCAACGTCAAACTGGCCTGCGCCCTGCCGGGCCTGACCTCCGGCTACGGGCCGAGCCACCAGGCGGCCGAGGATCTGGCGCTGTTCCGCGCCATGCCGAACATGACCGTGCTCGATCCCTGCGACGCGCTCGAGACCGAACAGGCGGTGCCCGCCATGGTCGCCCATCAGGGTCCCGTCTACATGCGCCTGCTGCGCGGCCACGTACCGCTGGTGCTCGACGAGTACGATTACCAGTTCGAGATCGGCAAGGCGAAGATGCTGCGCGACGGCGCCGACGTGCTCGTCATCTCCTCCGGCATCATGACCATGCGCGCCCTGGAAGTCGCCAAGTCGCTGGAGGCCGACAAGGTGGACGTGGCGGTGCTGCATGTCGGGACGATCAAGCCGCTGGACGGCGAGACGATCCTGCGGGAAGCCGCGCGCACCGGACGCATGGTGGTGGTCGCCGAAAACCACACCGTCATCGGCGGTCTCGGCGAGGCCGTCGCCGGCCTGCTGCTCCGTTCCGGCGTGACCCCGAAGTTCCGGCACATCGGCCTGCCGGACGAGTTCCTGCTCGCCGGTGCCCTGCCGACACTTCACGACCGGTACGGCATCTCGGCCGAGGCCATGACGACGACCATCAAGGGCTGGCTCTAGACCAGGCAGCAGCATCGTTCAGTACGACACCTGGTCGGTAATCAGCATTTTCAGTGACCGTTGAAACAACGCGCGCGAAGCGCCGAACAGATCCGGGTCCGTTTTCGCGCGCGAACCCTAAGACCAATAACTGGAGGAAACGATGAAACATCTACTTGCCGCACTGGCAGTCGGCGCTACCCTCGTGGCAGCCCCGGCCTGGTCCCAGCAGGTCCTGCGGCTTGCCCACAACGCGGCGCCTGGGAATCCCAAGGCGGAAGCGTCCCTGAAATTCGCAGAATTGGTGGCCCAGAAGACCTCTGGCCGGGTCAAGATCGAGGTCGGCGGCAGCGCCCAGTACGGCGACGACGTCGAGGCGCTGACCAGCATGCGCCTCGGGACTATGGCCTTCAGCGCTAATTCGCAGGGCTCGACCTCTGGGGTGATCCCTCAGTTCGCGGTGCTGGGCCTGCCTTTCCTGTTCCAGGATCTGCCGCAGGCCTGGAAGGTGCTGGACGGGCCGGTCGGCGAGCAGCTCGCCGCCGATGCCAAGGCGAAGGGTCTGATCCTGCTCGCCCTCTGGGACAACGGCATCCGGCACACCAGCAACAACGTACGCCCGGTCGAAAAGCCCGAGGATCTGGCCGGCGTCAAGGTCCGCACGCCGCCCGATCCCATGACGGTGGACATCTTCAAGGCGCTCGGCGCCAACCCGACGCCGATGGCCTTCTCCGAACTGTACATCGGGCTCCAGCAAGGTGTCGTGGACGGCCAGGAGAACCCGCTGATGAACATCTGGTCCTCGAAGCTGCACGAGGTACAGAAGTTCATCTCCCTGACCGCCCACAAGTACGAGGCGACGCCGCTGTTCGCCAGTGCGGTGGTCTTCAGCACCATGCCGAAGGCCGATCAGCAGGCGGTGCTCGAAGCCGCGGCCGAGGCGGGCAAGCTGAACCGGGAGATGTCGCAGAAGGCCGACAACGAGCTGCGCGGCAAGATGGAAGAGGCCGGCGTCAAGTTCAACACCATCGATCCCGCTCCATTTGCGGCCAAGACGAAGCCCGTCTACGACAAGTGGCAGGCTCAGTTCCCGGACTTGGTGGCCCTGGTCCGGAAAGAAGCCGGCGCGGCGAAGCAGTAATGGATATTCTTCACGAACAGGAGATGAGAGGCGCGGGCTTGTCCGCCTCCATCATCCAGGGGGTGGACACGGTCATCGCCGTCGCCGCCACCGTCATCGCCATCGGGGCATTGGTATCCCTGTTCCTATCGCTCATGGCCGAGGTCGTCGTCCGCTACCTGACGACCCAAGGGCTGGGGTGGCCGTCGGAGATGCCGAACCTCCTTTTCCCCTGGCTGGTCATGGCCGGGATCGTCCTGGCCGCGCAGCGCGGAGCGCATATCTCCGTCACGCTGGTCCTGGGCGCACTCGGACGCAGCGCGGCCCGGACGCTCCTTCTCGTCATGCAGGTGGTCGTGACTGCCACCTTCTTCTATCTGGCCTATATCGGCCTCGCCGTCATCGAGATCACGGGGACCGAGGTGTACCCGGTCACCGGAGTCTCTGCGCGCTGGGCATACCTTTCGCTCATCGTCGGGTTCGTCGGTGTCGGCCTGACCGCCGTCACCACCTTCCTGCGGCTTCTCATGGCTGAGGACCCACTGTCGGTACGGGCCCACATCGCGGAGGAAGAGCTATGACACTGGTAATGGTTGCGGTCTTCGCCGTCCTGCTGCTCCTGTCGTTTCCGGTCGGTTACGCGCTCGTTATCAGTTCGGGCGCCGCTGTTCTGACGCTCGGGTCCGTGCCGACTGTCATCGCCGTCGTGAAATTGTTCCAGCCGACGCAGAGTTTCCCGCTGCTGGCGATTCCCTTCTTCATCCTATCGGGCGCTCTGATGATGAGCGGGACGCTCGGTCAGAAGCTGGTCCGCTTCGCGGCCTTGCTGGTCGGACGCTTTCCTGGCGGCCTGACCCAGGTAACGGTCGTCGGCTCCACCATCTTCGGCGGAGTCTCGGGCTCCGCAGTCGCCGAGGCGTCGGCCCTGGGAACCATGCTGATCCCCTGGCAGAAGCGGGAGGGGTATCCCGGCGCCTTCGGCGCCGCCACGACCGCCTCCTCGGCCGTGATCGCGGGACTGATCCCGCCCTCGATCCCGCTGATCCTCTACGCCGCGGTCTCCAACGCATCGATCGCCTCGCTGTTCCTGGCGGGGATCCTGCCTGGACTGATGCTGGCGGCGGGCATGATGCTTGTCTGCTACGTCAGCGGACGTGTGCGCAACTTCCCACTGCTGACCGAAAGGGTAACCGGGCGTGACATCCTGAATGCCACATTCACGGCGCTGCCGGCACTCCTGATGCCGGTCTTCATCCTGGCTCTGTTGCGCCTCGGCATCGCGACACCGACCGAGGTGAGCGTCATCGCTGTGGCATACGCGCTGCTGGTCAGCATGCTGATCTATCGTGACCTGACGATCAAACGCGTCTATGGGGCTTTGGTCGGGACGGTCGTCACCACGGGTGTCGTCATGCTGGTGATCGCGGCTTCCAACCTGGTTGGCTACGTGCTGATCATGGAGGCTATTCCCAACACCGTGGCGCAGTATGCTCAGAATGTCCTGCAGGAGCCATGGCTGATCATCCTGGCCATGAATGTGATCATGCTCGTGGTCGGCATGTTCCTCGACCTGCCGGCGGCCATCCTGCTGCTGGGTCCGACCTTTGTCGCGGTAGGCACGGCGATCGGCATAGACCCCATCCAGCTCGGTATCATGATGGCGGTGAACCTTAGCATCGGGCTGTTCACGCCGCCGATCGGAACGACGCTGTTCATCGCGGCCGCGATAGCGCGGGAGCCGATCGGCGCCATCGTTCGGGAGCTCTGGCCCTTCTACCTCGTGGCTCTGGTGGTCCTGGGCTTGGTGTCCTACGTACCGGCATTCACCTTGTACTGAGGCGCCGGGCGTAAGAGCCGTAGAGGGCCCCGGATCCCCTTGGTG
Source organism: Skermanella sp. (assembly GCF_059503625.1). Classification (NCBI taxonomy): domain Bacteria; kingdom Pseudomonadati; phylum Pseudomonadota; class Alphaproteobacteria; order Rhodospirillales; family Azospirillaceae; genus Skermanella; species Skermanella sp. The sequence continues at coordinate 4,826 of NZ_JCACHA010000559.1, read as the reverse complement.
GGTTCCGATGTTCCGGGTGTCCAGGAACGACGCCTTCCGGACACCCGCTCCATTACTTCGGCTGTTTGCCGAATTCAATCAGCTAAAGAAACTTGCTCAATCAAACATAAAGGGAGGAGTGACATGACGACGATCGGATTCATCGGCCTTGGCTCCATGGGCCTGCCCATGGCCTGCAACCTGCTGAAGGCAGGCTTCGGCGTGCGGGGATTCGACCTGCGGACCGACGCCATCGGGCTGCTCGAAGATGCCGGGGGGACAGGAGCCGGCACAGCCGCCGATGCGGCGCATGAAGCCGATGCCTTGGTGCTCATGGTGGTGAACGCGGCCCAGGCCGAAACGGTGCTGTTCACCGACGGAGCCCTGGACCGGCTGGCGCCTGGCGGTATCGTGGCGCTGATGGCGACCTGTCCGCCGGAAGCCGTGACGGATCTCGCCGCGCGGGTCGAGGCCACGGGCCGAGGGTTCGTGGACTGCCCCGTCTCGGGCGGCGTCGTCGGCGCCGTTGGCGCCACGCTCACGATCATGGCGGCGGCGCGCCGGTCGGTTTTCGAGGTCGTCAACCCCATCCTCAAGGCCATGGGTGACAAGGTCTACCACGTAGGGGAGGAGCCGGGACAGGGTGCCACGGTCAAGACCGTCAATCAGCTGCTCTGTGGGGTTCACATTGCGGTAGTCGCCGAAGCCTTCGCGCTCGCTGTCAGGAAGGGCGTGGACTTGGGCGTCCTGCTTGAGATCATGAGCGGCTCCTCGGCGTCGAGCTGGATGCTGAAGGACCGTGGACCGCGCATGCTCATGGCCGATCCCGAAATTACGAGCGCCGTCGACATTTTCGTGAAGGACCTCGGCATCGTACTCGAAGCGGGCCGTGACGCAAAGGTGGCGCTGCCGCTGGCCGCCGTGGCCTACCAGCTCTTCCTCGCCACTTCCGGACGCGGCGACGGGGGTGCCGATGACAGCCAGGTGATCCGCACATACCACGTGATGAACGGAACCGGCGATCTCCCGTCAGGGAACTAGACGCCGATCCAAAGGAAGGATCGCCACCGGCGACATCCTCCGGGAATGGGAAAAATCCCTTGTGCGACCATGAACCATACGATCGAACGACAGGCCGAAGCGACTTGGGCGGGCGCAGCCGCCCAGGGTGTGTCATCGTTTCCCTGCGATCCCAACTTTGCTTTAGCTGTTGCACCGCTTCCCCGTATTCAGGTCTGACGCCTGACCTTCTCGGTGACGTTGTTGCGCCAGAGGTCGGATGAGCGCATGTAGCGGCGGGCGACCTCGACCGACTTGTGGCGGGTCTGGCGCATGACGTCGTGGAGCTGGGCCTCCGCCTCGGCCGCCGCGGTGGCGAGCCCGGCGCGCAGGCTGTGGGTGGAATAGGAGCGCCGGGCACCGATAGCGAGGTGGCCGAAAGTTTTTCCCTCAACCCCGGATCGCCGTCGCCGAGGGCTTTGGCGGTGTCCTTGACCAGCCGGACCACCGCCTTGTCCGACAGACGGGTGGCCGTCATCACGCCGCCGGCGCGCAGGCCGACGAACAGGGGATCGCCGCTCAGCGCCGGCAGGCCGAGGCGGACGCACCAGGCATTGTACTGGCGCCAGGCAGAGCGATAGGCGCGTAGCGTGCCCGGCCGCTCGCCTGGGTGGCGTAGACGGCGGCCTGGGCGGCAAGCTCGCGGATCTCGTCGGCGCGGTCAGGATCGAAGGCGCCGGCGGGCAGCACAAGGTCGCCGAGGATGCCGGTCGACACCACCAGCCCCTGCCCTGCTGCCGCGGTAAAAATCTCGTCGTCCGTCATGGCCCCTCCCCTGCTCCGCTATCCGGTCATCGCTCCGGACGCCGGGCTGGCCAGCGCCGATTTCTCTCCCAGGTAGCTGTAGCGAAAACTTTACTCGCGAGAAATGTCCGAAAAGACTGCTGTTACGGGCGGGGATTGCGACGTTTGCCGTGTTGATCTGGATTGCGGCTCAAGCTTCCCGGCGGCAGCGATACGCATTGCAGGCCAGAGGACCGCAACAGGATAACCAGACAGAAGAAGACTGAAATCCGGAGCCAGTCTTTTGTAAGGGCGGCATGAGACCTTATTGTCAGCGCCCTCCCGAGAGCGCCGGGTCTTAGGGCATTCTTGATAGATAGCTAAAGCGCTCGCCCGTCCTTGGTTGCGAAGCGAGCATGGTCAAGGCCTTCTCCATCTCCCGCCGTCCTGATGTCCAGCGATCCCGGATCGACCCCGGAGAAAAGTCGAAGAGCTTGCCGGCAAGCTCGGGTTCCGGCGCCTGATAAGCAAAGTGGACGAGTGTCACCGAAGAGCCCGCCGGCTCCCACCGCTGCCGCAACGCGTACTCGCGCCGCAGAGCGGCGATAGCCCGGTGTCCCTGGCTCGCAAAGACGATGTCCTCACTGCGTTGATACACCGCGTCCAGGGAGGACGGCCGCTTACCTCTTGGACTGTGCAGATCCGAGGCAAAGCAGATCAGATCCTGGGCTGGAGGATTGGCAAGGACATGATCGACCGGAAGGTTGTTGCGGACACCGGGATCGCAAAGCAATCGCCCATCGATTTCGATGGGCTGGAATACCGGCATCAGCGCCACCGCGGCCAGAAGGTGTTGGGGTTCGATGCGGCCGCGCGTATTCTCGAACCAGACCTCTTCTCCGGTCTCTACATCTATGCAGACGAATGACAGTCGGACATCGGCACGGTTCAGCAGATCGAAATCCACCAGACGCTCCAGTGTTCCGCGCAAAGGTCTCTGGTCATAAAGAGAAAGATCATTGGGCATCCATGGCAGCATGGAAAGGGCGCCGGGGAAACTGTGCCGGTAGATACCAGGGCGCCCAAAGGCGGTGGCGTTGAAGATATGGGAGGCATTGTACAGCTCACGCAGCCGCGGGCTGCTGGGTGGTTTTGTCCAAAAACCAGCCTGGCTTGCCTCATCCCAGTATTGACGAAGCCTCTCCAGCCGCCGCCCGGTTGGATTACCGGCGAGGATGGCGCCGGTAATCGCCCCTACCGAAGCACCGACGATCCAGTGCGGCTGTATACCCTGGATCAGCATCTCCTCGTAAACGCCGGCGTGGAAGGATCCGAGCGCATTGCCGCCGCTCAGAACAAGAGCCACGTTCGAACTGGCGCCATCAGTATTGGAGACGGATATGGAGTTCATGATGTACCCTGTTGCACTGGTGTCGAAACTCGTCTAGGCGCCGGGAAGTTCCTGCATCGAGAGGCAGGCAGGAGGCCGTATCCCGTCAACCGTCCGCGGTCAGGCGAGCTGGACTGCCGGATGTTCCCTGTCCTGCTACCGAAAAGTCAGACGCGGCGCGAGCACGCCGATTTGCCAGGGTACTCGACCATGCGGATCAGCACCGATACGGATGAAGTTGAAAATCCCTTTTGCACAGCAAAATCCAGCTCGTCGCACACTCAGCTTGAGAAAAGCAGGTCGTTTTTCGGCTTTCAAAGCATGAATACCTCTGGGCACGACGTGGCGCTTTCATCCATCTTGAAGCCAGACTGCTTTTACCGGTCCAAAACCTAGCTTGTTGTTTTTTGCCAGCCAGGCAACTCACGGACCACCGGTTTTTGCTTCTGGGATAGGAGATCGTTTAGGTCCCTGTGGCTTCCATCCCCTGACGAACTCCTCGTAGGGCACCGTCAACTTGATTGGCGTCTGACTGCGGTGGGGCAGCTTGCGGGCTTGGGCTCAACCCTGGTCTGTGACTAGGTAGCCAGCCGGGCGCCGGTGATCTCGGTCCAGTCCTCGAAAGTCTGGGCGCGGGCGGTGCGATAGTCGGCGGCGGTGAGTTGGTTGCGAGGAAAGTGGAAGAGGTTGGCGATGGGGTCGTGGATCGAGACGAAGCGCTGAACGTGGCGGGCCGACTTGAACCGCTTCATCTGCCGTTCTCGTCGCCTTGTTGGCTGGTGTGAGTTTTCAGCCCGGTTGTTGAGCCCCTTGTGCTGGCGATGCTCGACGCCGGGCATGATCTCCTTCTTCGCCGCGCCGTAGGAACGCAGCTTGTCGGTCACCATGACGCGAGGAGCCGGCCTTGCTTCTTCAGGAGCTTGCCCAGCAGCCGCTTGGCCGCCTTCTTGTCGCGTCGGCTCTGGACCAGGGCATCGAGCACGAAGCCGTCTTGGTCGACCGCGCGCCAGAGATAGTGCTTCTTGCCCGCGATCGTCACGACCATCTCGTCGAGGTGCCACTTGTCGCCGCCCTGTGGCCGGCGTCGGCGGATGCCGTTGGCAATCTCGCGGCCAAACTTCAAACCCCATTTGCGCACGGTTTCATGACTGACCTCGATCCCGCGCACCGCCAGCATCTCCTCCACCATCCGAAGGCTCAACGGAAAGCGGAAGTAGAGGTAGACCGCGTAGCTGATCACTTCAGCAGGGAACCGGTAGCCGGCGTAGGAAGGAGCAGAAGGCGTCGTCATCCCCGTCCCATACCCGCGGCCACCCGCCTCCGCAAGCCCCAGCGCTCAAGTTGACGGTGCCTCGTCCTCGCCCAGGAATCCCGGCTCCATCGCCAGGACGCGGTCGAGGTCGAAGGCGCCGAGCCCGATCACCTCGTCCAGCGCCACGGAGCATCGTTCGGTCCGCCGGATGCGCGCGAACGGGTTCATCGACCGGATACGGTGCTCCAGCACCACGATGTCGGCTTCGTCCACAAGGTCGATCTTGTTGAGCAGTATGACATCGGCGAAGGCGATCTGCTCCTGCGCCTCGTGGCTGTCGTCCAGACGCTGGGCCAGATGGCGGGCATCGGCGACGGTGACGATGCCGTCCATCCGGGTGCGTTTGGACACGTCCGGATCGAC
>NZ_JCACHA010000558.1:0-23569 GCF_059503625.1 Skermanella sp. | reverse complement strand
CTGAGGCTCTGGCCGAGATGGGCGGCGGCGTAGCTTCGATCGGCGCCGGCGGCGCAGAGCGGAAGGTAGAGGTCGCAGAGGAAGCTGCCCATGGCGTCAAGCGGGGATGCGCTGCGCCAGGATGTTGCCCTATCCTCGTCCTGGGTCAGGGTAAGCAAAGCTTGGCAGGCAGGCGGCGAGCCACCGCGCCGTATGTCGAGGATGGCGCGCCAGACCGTATCCGGATCGGGCGGACTTATAGGTGTCGGGCCGGGGGGCATCGGGCCGGGGCCAGGGCTTTCGCTGGTCATCATTTCCGGCAATGACAGATATCCCCTTCCCAGGATTTTGACAGCTGCCTTTGAAGGTAAGTCCTGCGCGCCGGTTTAGACAGGGCATATGCCCTTTACCTATCCGATTTGCACACCAGCTATCTGTAATGACCTACCGCCTGCCCGACCTTCCCCTCCGCAACCTCATGGGTTCGCCTGCTCCAGCTTCCAGGCTGGCGGTCAGCGTGGTCTTGCATGCGGCGGTGGGAGGCTTGATGACGGTGGGCTCCGCATCGATACTGGCGGGACATGGCGGCTTGCCGGAACCTTACGTCGGCTATGTAGCGGTTTGCTATGCCGTGGTCGCCTTTCTGATGTCGCTTCATCTGGACGGACACGCTCCGCATGCGCATTTCGGAACGGCCAACCGGATCAGCCTGGCGCGCGGCATGATCGCCAGCCTGCTTGGCGGCGCCGTGCCTGTCGTGACCGCACTGGACGCGCAAGCGTTGTGGGTAGCCTCGGCCGCCGCCCTGCTGGCGTTGGTGCTGGATGGCGTGGACGGCTGGGTCGCACGGCGCACCCGCATGGCGAGCGCCTACGGCCAGCATCTCGACATCAACTTCGACACCGTGACGATGGGCATCCTGGCGCTGCTCGCGTGGCAGGACGGCAAGGCGGGAGCTTGGGTGCTGGCGATCGGGCTGGCCCGCTACGTCTTCGTCGCAGCCGGCTGGCTTTGGCCGTGGCTCAATGCCGAACTGCCGTTCAGCCAGCGCCGGCGCGTCGTGTGCGTCGTGCAGATCGCCGTGCTGCTGGTCTGCCTGACGCCTCTCATGGTCCCGCCGGTGAGCAGCCTTGCGGCGGCAGCGGCACTTGGCCTTTTGCTTTTCTCCTTCGCGGTGGATACGCTTTGGCTGTTGAAGGCCGAAGCCGGCAAGCGGACATCATAGTCGCATGGGACGCCGGATGCCGAACTTCATCATGATATTCACCTGAAGACACACGGCACCCTTCCAGATACAGCAAGAAAAGAAAAAATGACCTCCCCCAGCCTCGCGAAGTTGCAGGACGACCTTTCTCAGCCCCTCGATCAGACGGCGTTGCGCGCCGTCGATCGCGCGATCTGTGAACTGCGCCGGGGCGATCCGGTCGTCGTCGAGGATATGGAGGGCTGCATCGCTCTGGCGCTGTCGGTGGAGGCCGTCTCCGCCCCGGCGCTGAACAGGATCAAGGTCATGGCCGGGACCGTCCCGGTACTGGCGGTCACCAGGCCGCGCGCGGCGGCCATCGGATTGAAAACGTCCTCGGCGCCGGTGCTGAAGCTGGCACTCGGCGCCGGATTGACGGCGGAGGTCATTCACGATCTGGTAGACCCGACCAGACGCGCCGGTCCGAACGCCGACGGCGCTATGACGGTCGAAGCGGCCGAACTGGAAACCCGCGAGGGCGCCGCAGTGGCGCTTGCCAAGCTGGCGCGCCTGCTGCCGGCGGTGGTGGCGGCTCCCGTCCGTCTTCCACGCGGGGTCACGCTGGAGAGTTGGCTGGACAAGAACGACCTGATGATGGTGCGGGCACGCGACATCCTGGATTACCAGACCCATGCAGCACGGACCCTGACGCTGGTAGGCGACGCTTCGGTCCCGCTGGTGGATTCCGAGAACACGCGGGTACTGGCGTTCCGGCCACCGGATGGTGGCGTCGAGCATCTGGCGATCGTCATCGGCGAACCGTCGGCAGACGACGGCCCCGTCCTGATCCGGCTCCACTCGGAATGCTTCACCGGCGATTTGCTGGGTTCGCTCCGTTGCGACTGCGGCGACCAGTTGCGCGGTGCGATTGCGGAGATCTCCCGTCAGGGCAGCGGCGTCGTGCTGTATCTGGCGCAGGAGGGCAGGGGCATCGGCTTGGTCAACAAGCTGCGTGCCTATCAGCTTCAGGACGACGGCTTCGACACGGTCGAGGCCAACGAGATGCTGGGTTTCGACGCCGACGAGCGGATCTACCTGCCCGCAGCCGAGATGCTGCGCCAGCTGGGTTTTTCCCAGGTGCGGCTGCTGACCAACAACCCCGACAAGCTGCGCCAGCTGGCGCGCTGCGGGATCGAGGTCGTGGACAGGGTGCCGCATGTCTTTCCCAGCAATGGGCACAACGCCGCCTATCTCCGTACCAAGGCGGAGCGCAGCGGACACATGTTCTGACCTCTTCCGGTATCCCAAAGACGAAAAAGCCCGCCGGCAGCGATGCCGGCGGGCTTTTCTTCTGGATCGCCTGCTGAAGGGACGAACCCTTCTTCCGCTTATTCGGCCCCGCCGGTAGGGACGGCCGCGTAGGATGACGGCTGGGCCGCCTCGGCAGTTGCCGGCTCAGTCGGAGCGGGAACCCGGGTGATGGAGCCGCTGTTGGCCGTCAGCACCTGGATATCGCCCATCAGCTGGCCGCCCGCCTCGACTTCCAGCTCGCCATAGCGGATCGATCCGTTGATCTTGCCGGTAGAGCGCAGGCGCAGGCGCCCGCGGACGCTGATGTCTCCCTCAAAGCGGCCGGCGATGTCGGCCTCGTCGATCTCGACGCTGCCCTTGAACAGGCCGGATTCCGCGATCTCGATGTTGCGGCCATCCCGCAGCTTGGCTTCGACCGTCCCTTCCACCACCAGCACGTCGCAGGCCGTGATCTCGCCGGAGAGCGAGATGTCGCGGCCGACGATCAGCTTCCGCATCTCGTTGGAGCCGGAGGAGAGGGAGGAGCCAACCGTGGAACCCGGCACCGATGTGGGGGCCGACAGGCTCTCGCTCAGCGGCCGGCGCACCGGCGCACCCGGAATCTCGACCACGCGGCGCGGAATCTCGGGCTTGAAGGTGGCATTGGATGCGGGAGGCTTGGTCGGCGACATATCGGGTCCCTTATCGGCAAACGGAGAACGCGGCGGCTCGGAGGCCACGGCTTCGGGTGCAGCCGGCTCAACCGGCGATGCGCCTTCGGGATTCAGCGGTCCGGCGGGCGGTGACTTGCGTCGAAACATTATCGATGGCCCCCAAAAGGCAGGGTGGATGACGGCTGTCGCTAAACTGAGCCGTCATGGTTAATTCTTTATTACTCTTTGGTGGTTCGCTGCAAGTTTCCTGTGAGCCCCTGGAAAATGTGCACCATGAACGCTGTCGCGACAACCGGAACCAGCAGGTTGACCAAGGGAATCGTGGAAAAGAACGCCACGATGACTCCGGCGGCGAACAGCTTCGCGGTATGAGCCTTGCGCATGATCCTTGCCGACTGCGGTGTCATCCTCCGGAGTGCCACCAGTTCGAAGTATTCCCGGCTGAGCAGGTAACCGTTGAGGACGTAGAAGATCATCAGGTTCACGCCCGGGATCAGGTAGGCGGGCAGAACCAGAAGGTTGAGAGCGACCACGACGACCACGAAGCGCAGGGCACCGAAGATCTCGGTCCAAAGGCTTTGGCCATGGGCGGGCGGAAGACCCGGATAGTACCGCCGCTCCACCGCCTTGGCCACCCGCTCCAGCAGGAGGCTGGAGATCGCCACGACGACTGCCGGAAAGAACAGGTAGGCCAGTCCGAAGACCGCCAGGCCCCCCAGCACGTCGATCGTGTTGTCCAGCCAGGGATAATCGGTCAGCCGGGTCTGGAACAGCAGGACCCAGACCAGCCCGGCCATGGTGAGGAATCCCAGAATCGCGCCGACGACGCTCCGCCAGACGACGCGGCTGACGGTGGGGTCGGAAAGCTGTGATACGGCGCGGACAAGGGCTTTTATCATCGGAACCATCGTGAACGTTCTAGCAGTGATCGCGGGTGAGGACGGGAAGAGAGGTCAGGACAGAGACTTGTTCCGCCTATGACGGTGGTTATACTCCGGCCCAGATCCAATTCCTCTCATTTCAGCAGATCAAGGATACGTCCCCGCATGTCCCAGGCCTCTCTCCACGTTGTCGGTATCGGCAACGCCATCGTCGACGTGATCGCCCATGCCGACGATGCGTTCATTGAAACCAACGGCCTGGAGAAAGGCGCGATGACCCTGATCGACGCCGGCCGGGCGGAGGAACTGTACGGCAGGATGGGGCCGGGGATCGAGATGTCCGGTGGCTCCGCCGGCAACACGATGGCCGGCATCGCTTCCCTCGGCGGCAAGGGCGCCTATATCGGCAAGGTCAGCGACGACCAGCTCGGCGCGGTGTTCCGCCACGATATCCGCGCCATCGGCGTCCAGTTCGACAGCGCGCCCCTGACCGGCGGCGCACCGACGGCGCGCTGCCTGATCCTGGTGACGCCCGACGCCCAGCGCACCATGAACACCTTTCTCGGCGCCTGCGTCGAATTGGGTCCGGACGATATCGACGCCGCCTTGATCCAGAGCGCCCAGGTGACGTATCTGGAAGGTTATCTGTGGGACAAGCCGCTTGCCAAGGAAGCCTTCCTGAAGGCGGCGAAGCTGGCCCATGCCGGCGGCCGCAAGCTGTCGCTGACCCTGTCCGACAGCTTCTGCGTCAACCGGCACCGCGCCGAGTTCTCCGATCTGGTCGACAACCACGTCGATATCCTGTTCGGCAACGAGCACGAGATCATGGCGCTGTACGAGACCGACAGCTTCGATCAGGCGGTCGCGGCGGTGCGGGGCCGCTGTGAAACGGTCGTGCTGACGCGGAGCGAGAAGGGGTCGGTGGTCGTCACCGCCAACGACATCTTCGAAGTGCCGGCTGAAAAGATCGAGCGTCTGGTGGATACGACGGGCGCCGGCGACCTGTTCGCCTCGGGTTTCCTGTACGGCTACACCAGCGGCAGGAGCCTGACCGACAGCGCCCGTATCGGCGCTATCGCCGCGGCCGAGATCATCAGCCATGTCGGCGCCCGGCCGGAGGTTACCCTGTCCAAGCTGGTTTCCAGCAAGCTGTAGGTTTTCGCACTTATCGCGCCTTGGGGTGAAGAGTTCGCTTCGTCGATGGTGACCGTAGACGCGGCTTCCAGCCGCGTTACCTCCGCGTTTCAACGGCTTCGACCGATACGAAAGCGTTGGGTAAGCGGGAGAGCGCGCGTATCCGCGCACTCAACGCGGCTGGAAGCCGCGTCTACGATGCGTATCACCCCAAAACCCGGCGCTCCGCCTTCAAGGGAGAGCGCCGGACCATCCAGCGGTGCCGACTATCAGCCCGCGCGGCCGGTCAGGCGCTCGATCACTTCGTCCAGCTGGTCGAGCGTCTGGTACTGGATGCTGAGGGTGCCGCCCTGGCCCTGCGAGCTGATGCTGACGCGAAGGCCGAGCCGGTTGGTCACGTCCTGCTCCAAGGCGATCGTATCGGGATCCTTGGCAGCCCGTGGCGCCGCCGCAGGTGCCGAGCCGGCGCGGGCAACGGGGCCGGTACCGATCGGCGGTGCATTGGTCGTCGCGGCGACCGGCTCCTCCCGCGTGTTGCCGTGGGCTTCGCGGGCGAGCTGTTCGACCTGACGGACGTTCAGGCCCCTCTCGATCACCTGCTGAGCCGTCGCCACCGGGTCTTCGACCGACAGCAGCGCGCGGGCATGGCCGGCGGTCAGGGAGCCTTCCTGGACCATCTGCTTGACCTGGAGCGGCAGGGTCAGCAGGCGCAGCATGTTGGCGATGTGGCTGCGGCTTTTCCCCAGCGCCTTGGCGAGGACTTCCTGGGTATGGCCGAACTCGTCCATCAGGCGCTTATAGCCTTCGGCCTCCTCCAACGCCGTCAGGTCCTGGCGCTGGATGTTCTCGATCAGTGCGATCTCGAGCGCTTCGCGGTCGCTCAGCTCACGGATGACGACGGGGACCTGATGCAAGCCGGCCAGTTGGGCCGCGCGCCAGCGCCGCTCACCGGCGATGATCTCGAAGATAGCGCCGTCGTCAGGGTGCTGGCGGACCAGCAGCGGCTGGAGGATGCCGCGCTCCTTGACGGAATCCACGAGGCTCTGGATCGCTTCCTGGTCGAACTTGCGGCGCGGCTGGAAGCGGCCCGGCGTCACGAACTCGATCGGCAGGTGACGGGGAGTCTCGCCCTTCTTCAGGGGCTCGAAATCCTCAGGTGCTGTTTCCCCGAACAATGCGTTGAGGCCGCGGCCCAGGCTGGAGCGGCGCTTATTCTGATCCATCACGCAATCAGCCTTTTCTTCTCACGCTTCAAAACTTCGCTCGCCAGATGAATATAGGCCTGGGAGCCGGGGCAGCGCAGGTCATAGATCAGGACCGGTTTGCCGTGGGACGGCGCTTCCGAAACCTTGACGTTGCGCGGGATGACGGTGTCGTAGACCTTCTCCCCGAAGAAGCCGCGGACATCGGCCGCGACCATGTCGGAGAGGTTGTTGCGCTTGTCGAACATGGTCAGGACGACGCCGTGGATATCCAGACCGGGATTGAAAGCGCGCTTGACCCGCTCGATAGTCCGGATCAGGTGGCTGAGGCCTTCCAGCGCATAGAATTCGCACTGCAGCGGCACCATCACGGCGTCGCTGGCGACCAGTGCGTTGAGCGTCAGCAGGCCCAGGGCCGGCGGGCAGTCGATCAGCACGTAGTCGAAGTTCAAGGCGCTGTGGGCAAGCGCCATCCGCAGCCGGTATTCGCGCTGCTCGGTGCTGACCAGCTCGATCTCCGCTCCCGACAGGTCGACCGAGGAGGTCACGACCCACAGGTTGGGGACCGGCGTTTCGATCGCGGCGTTCTCGACCCGGACCTCGGCGAACAGCACGTCGTAGGTGCCGACCGACCGGTGGGAGCGGTCGATGCCAAGGCCGGTCGAAGCATTGCCCTGGGGGTCCATGTCCATGATGAGGACGCGCTTGCCGACGGCGGCGAGAGCGGTGGCGAGATTGACGGTGGTCGTCGTCTTGCCGACGCCGCCCTTCTGGTTGGCAACGGAGATGACACGGGCGCGGGACATCTTGGCCTCTGGAGCGACGGTGGGAAATTGGGAAACGTCAGGCACGGGAAACCCGGCTTATGCGCAGGATGGTGGCACTGGAATCCGTAACACTCTGTATCCGATCGACAGTCATATTCCAAGTCTTGGAGGCGGCGGACAGTTCATCCTCCGCCATCTGGCCCTTGGGGAAAAGACAAAGGCTGTCGGAACGGAGAAAAGGGGCGGCAAAACCGAGCAGATCGCTCAAGGGGGCGAGGGCACGGGCGCTGACGACATCGGCGGGGAAGGGGGCTACCTGCTCGATTCGCTTGGCATGGACGGTAACGGGAGTACCGGTCGCTCGGGCGACTTCCCGCAGGAAAGTAGCCTTGCGCTGATCGCTCTCGATCAGGTGGACTTCGCCGGCGCCGAGGATGGCGAGGACCAGACCAGGGAACCCGGCACCGCTGCCGAAGTCCACGAGGACGCGGGTTGCCGGTGTTTCGGCAGGCGGGATCAGCGGCAGGAGTTGTGCCGAGTCGGTGAAGTGACGGTTCCACAGGTCGCCGATCGTGCGGGGGCCGACAAGGTTGATCGAGCGCTGCCACTTGCGGAGCAAGTCCGCATAAAGGTCAAGCCGCTCACGTGTTTCACGTGAAACACCGGCCAGCACGGCGTCAGGCGCTGATACGGACATCGCGGCGCTTCACGTGACGGAGCAGGGCGATGACGGCAGCCGGGGTGACGCCGGGAATGCGTGCAGCGGCTCCCAAGGTCGCGGGCCGCGCCTGCCGGAGCTTCTGGCGGATCTCGGTCGACAGGCTGCCGATCGCATCGACATCCAGATCGTCCGGCAGCAGCAGCGACTCGTCCTTGCGGAAGGCGCGGATGTCCGCTTCCTGCCGGTCGAGATAGCCGGCATAACGGGCGTCGATCTCGATCTGCTCGGCGATGTCGTGCGGCAGTTCCGTCAGCTCCGGCCATAGACGGGCAAGCTGGGAAAGGTCGATCTCCGGGTAGCGCAGCAGGTCGGCGGCGGAGCGCCTGACGCCGTCATGGTTGACGTTCAAGCCCTGACGGGAAAGCTCGTTGGGTGTCGCCTGAAGGCGAGCGACCAGAGCGCGCGCTTGCTCCAGACCGGCGGCCTTGGCGGCGAAACTGTCCGAGCGGAGGGAGCCGACGCAGCCGATTGCCATCCCCTCCGCGGTTAGCCTTTGATCGGCATTGTCGGCCCGGAGCACCAGCCGGTACTCGGCGCGCGAGGTGAACATGCGGTAAGGCTCGGTCGTGCCGCGCGTGATGAGGTCGTCGATCAGGACGCCGATATAGGCATCGGCGCGGTCGAGAACGAAGCTCCCGCCGCCACCCGTCTTGAGGGCGGCATTGACACCGGCCATCAGCCCTTGCGCTGCCGCTTCCTCGTAGCCGGTCGTCCCATTGATCTGGCCCGCCAGGAACAGGCCGGGCATCCGGCGCGTCTCCAGCGTCGGCGTCAACTCGCGCGGATCGACGTAGTCGTACTCGATCGCGTAGCCGGGGCGGATCATCACGGCATGCTCGAGGCCAGGGATGGCCTTGAGCACGGCAAGCTGGACGTCACGGGGCAGGGAGGTCGAAATCCCGTTCGGGTAGATCGTGTCGTCGTCCAGTCCCTCCGGCTCCAGGAAGATCTGGTGCCGTTCCTTATCGGCGAAGCGGACGACCTTGTCCTCGATCGAGGGGCAGTAACGCGGACCGACACCCTGGATCTGGCCCGAGTACATCGGCGCCCGGTGCAGGTTCGCACGGATCGTTTCATGGACCAGAGGAGAGGTCCAGGTGACGTGGCAGGGAACCTGGGGAGTCGTGATCTTGTCGGTCAGGGTCGAGAAGGGCGGCGGCGGATCGTCGCCCGGCTGGCATTCCAGCCCCGTCCAGTCGATGGTCCGGCCATCGAGACGCGGCGGTGTGCCGGTCTTGAGACGGCCGAGCGGGAACCCGGCCCGGCTGAGCGTTTCGGACAGGCCGAGGGACGGAGCTTCACCGACGCGGCCCGCCGGGATCTTCTCCTCGCCCAGATGGATCAGCCCGCGCAGGAACGTGCCCGTCGTCAGGATGACGGCACCGGCACCGATGGATTTGCCGCTCGCGGTGATCACGCCGGCAACGCTGCCGTCTTCGGCCAGGATCAAGTCTTCGACAGCGTCGCCGAGCAAGTCGAGGTTTGCCTGCTCCGCCAGTTCCGCCTGCATCGCCTCGCGGTAAAGACGCCGGTCGGCCTGTGCGCGCGGACCTCGGACGGCAGGTCCCTTGCTTCTGTTCAGGATGCGGAACTGGATACCTGCGCGGTCGATGACCCGACCCATGACGCCGTCTAGGGCATCAATCTCCCGCACCAGATGGCCTTTGCCCAAGCCGCCGATGGCGGGGTTGCAGGACATCTCGCCGATGGTTTCAAGCTTGTGGGTAGCCAGAAGCGTACGCGCACCCATGCGCGCCGACGCCGCAGCCGCTTCACAACCAGCGTGGCCGCCACCGACCACAATCACGTCATAGTTCCGCATGGCGGGCACTCTATGGTTTTCAGTGCTCCCCGTCAAAGGAAGAGGCGGGTGCAATGCGGTGTTTCACGTGAAACACCCGTCATTTACCGATGCAGAAGTCCCTGAAGATGACGTCGAGCAGGTCCTCGACATCGACGCGGCCGGTAATCCGCCCCAAGGCGCGGCTGGCAAGCCTGACATCCTCGGCGGCAAGCTCCGGCAAGTCGGAGGTCATGGCGCGCTGAAGCGACGTGGCACACTCTTGCAATGCGCCGCGATGGCGGGCGCGGGTCAGGGCCGGAACACCGGGCGCTTCGAACCGGGTCCGCACGGCATCGGTCAGCGTCCGGAGCAGGTCCGGCAGACCGTCGCCGGTCCGGGCGGACACCCGTATCGCGGCACGACCGCCGATCTCTTGAGTCATGACCTTGGGGGAACGATCGACCTTGTTCAGCACGACGAGGGTCTGGTCATCGACCACCGCCATCGTCTGGGGGTCCAATTCCGGTAACGCAGTCGCGTCGAAGACAGCCAGCTTCAGGTCGGCATTGGCGGCGCGGTCGAGCGCCCGCCTGATCCCTTCGGACTCGATCTCGTCGGCGGCCTCGCGCAAACCGGCGGTGTCGGCAAGCACGACCGGAAAACCGCTGAGGTCGAGATGGACTTCCACGACATCCCTGGTCGTTCCGGCCCGCTCGGAAACGATGGCGGCTTCACGCCGCGCCAGCACGTTCAGCAGGCTCGACTTGCCGGCATTGGGAGCGCCCAGGATTGCGATGTGGATGCCGTCGCGCAGGCGTTCGCCGCGCCGGTTGTCATCGAGATGAACGGCGATCTCGCCCGCCAGCGCTTCAAGCTCTGGACGCACCATCACGGCGACACCCTCCGGCAGGTCCTCGTCCGGAAAGTCGATGTCGGCCTCAAGGTGAGCCAGCGCCCGTGTCAGCCGGTGGCGCCAGCCATCGTAGAGGCGGCCAAGTTCGCCTTCCATCTGGCGCAAGGCCTGCCGCCGCTGTGCTGCCGTGTCGGCGTCCACCAGATCGGCGATGGCCTCGGCA
Source organism: Skermanella sp. (assembly GCF_059503625.1). NCBI lineage: Bacteria > Pseudomonadati > Pseudomonadota > Alphaproteobacteria > Rhodospirillales > Azospirillaceae > Skermanella > Skermanella sp. Next base: position 12,879 of record NZ_JCACHA010000558.1, on the reverse strand, counting down.
GCGGTCAGGTCGAACTTTCCGTTCTCGAACCCGCGCCGGCTGAACTCGCCCGGTTCGGCGGTCCGCAGTCCCGGCAAGCTAGCCAGCGCGTCGATCACGCCGGCGATGACCGCCCGCCCGCCATGGACATGAAATTCCCCCACGTCCTCGCCGGTGAAGCTGTGGGGAGCGGGGAACCACAAGACCAATCCTTGGTCGAGGAATTCGCCGCTCTCCGGGACTGACAACCGAACGAAGGCGGCCATTCGGGGAGTGGGCAGGGGGCGGCCGGTCAGGGCCGTGAGGGCAGTTCCAGCCAGCGGTCCCGACACCCGGACGATCGCGACACCGCCACGGCCCGGCGCCGTGGCCGGCGCGAAGATGGTTGGGACCACGATGAACTCAGACGGGTGCTACTGAGCGTGGCTCGGTTTCATCCGGCTGAAGCATCAGCCGCTCGACCCGTCCGCCGCCGACCACATGGGTCTGAAGGATTTCGTCGATGTCTTCCTTGGTCTGGTAGGTGTACCAGATGCCTTCGGGATAGATCACCATCGTCGGCCCCAGCTCGCACCGTTCCAGACATCCGGCGGAATTGATGCGGACCTTGGGCTCCAGCCCCAGCTCCTTGGCCCTTGCCTTCATGTAATTCCGTAGAGGTTCCGATCCCCTCTCGGCACAGGAACCGCGCTTGTGGCCATCGGGCCTGCGGTTGGTGCAGCAGAAAACATGGCTGGTGTAGAAAAGCGTCGGATCACTCACTTCTTGCCGTCCTTGCCCATGGCGTTCGTCATCTGGCTCCAGAAGATCTTCTGCATCTGCTCGAACCCCTGAAGGCTGGCCGGCAGCCAGGTCTTCAGCATGGCTTCCGGTTCCATGGCCTGAAGATTGGCACTCATCCGGTCCTGGATCTGTTGCATCAGGGCGTCCTGCATCGGCTTGACGTCCGGCAGTCCGAAGAAATGTCTGGCCTCTTCGGGGGTACAATCGATGTCGACGGTGATCTTCATGCTTCAGGCCCCTGGTGGATTGTCACTGGATTCGACGCCGGGCCTAGCGGCCCATCGCAGAATGGGGTTGAGAGCGCACGTCGGCGCGCTTCACTATACAGCCAGGATATGCGAGCGCAACGACGGCACCTGCACGTCTCGGCCTGTTCGACACCAACAATCCGATACCAACAAAAGGTGAGCACCATGTCCGCAAACCTGCTGGCCCATGAGACCAGTCCCTACCTGCTCCAGCACAAGGACAACCCGGTGCATTGGATGCCGTGGGGAGAGGCCGCCTTCGAGCGTGCCCGGTCCGAGGGTAAACCCATCCTGCTGTCGATCGGCTATGCCGCGTGTCACTGGTGCCATGTAATGGCCCATGAAAGCTTTGAGAACCCCGAGATCGCCGCCGTGATGAACGATCTGTTCGTCAGCATCAAGGTGGACCGCGAAGAACGGCCCGACCTGGACACGATCTACCAGTCGGCCCTGGCGCTGCTCGGCCAGCACGGCGGCTGGCCGCTGACGATGTTCCTGACGCCTGAGGGCGAACCGTTCTGGGGCGGGACCTACTTCCCGCCGACGACGCGCTACGGCCGCCCCGGCTTTACCGAAGTGCTGCGCGGCGTCTCATCGACCTTCCATCAGGAGCCGGACAAGGTCTCGCGCAACGTCACCGCCCTGGGCGAGTCCCTCGCCAAGCTGGCCGAGAACCAATCCGGCGGCGCGATCCTGCCCGGTATCTTCGATCAGGTCGCCGAGCGTCTGGTACGGGAAGTCGATCCCTTCCACGGCGGCATCGGTTCCGCGCCCAAGTTCCCGCAGACGTCCCTGTTCACGCTTCTGTGGCACGCGTGGAAGCGGACGGAGCGGATGCCATTCAGGACGGCCGTGACCAACACGCTGACCCAGATGTGCCAAGGCGGCATCTACGATCATCTCGGCGGCGGCTTCGCCCGCTACTCGACCGACGACAAGTGGCTCGCCCCGCACTTCGAGAAGATGCTGTACGACAACGCCCAGCTGATCGACTTGATGACCCTGGTCTGGCAGGAGACCGGCGACAAGCTCTACGAGACGCGCATCCGCGAAACCGTCGGATGGGTCTTGCGGGAAATGCGCGCACTGGGAGCCGACGGCAAACCGGTCGCCGGTTTCGCCAGCACGCTCGACGCCGACAGCGAGGGGGAGGAGGGCCGGTTCTATGTCTGGTCTGAGCAGGAGATCGACAGCGTCCTCGGGCCGGATGCTACCACCTTCAAGTCCGTCTACGACGTCACCAAGCACGGCAACTGGGAAGAGACCAATATCCTGAACCGCTCCGCGAACCTCGAACTCGGCGACGAGGATCAGGAGGCCGGACTGGCGCGCCTGCGCTCCATCCTGTGGCAGGTGCGGGAACGGCGCATCCATCCCGGCTGGGACGACAAGGTGCTGGCGGACTGGAACGGGTTGATGATCGCGGCCCTTGCCCGGAGCGGCTTCGCCTTCCGCGAGCAGCCCTGGATCGACGCGGCCGTCCAGGCTTTCGACTTCGTCTCGACCACCATGAGCAAGGATGGCCGGCTGCATCACACATGGCGTCATGGGACGCTCAAGAATCCGGCGTCGCTCGACGACTACGCCAACATGGCTCGCGCAGCACTTGCCCTGTACGAGGTGACCGGCGAGAACCGCTATCTCGATCAAACCCGCGAGTGGGTCGCCATCCTGGACCGGCATTACTGGGATGCCGACAAGGGCGGCTACTTCTTCACCGCCGACGACGCGGAGCGGCTGATCGTCCGCACCAAGACCGCCCATGACAATGCGGTGCCCGCCGGCAACGGGACGATGGTCGGCGTGCTGGCCCGGCTGTTCCACCTGACGGGAGAGGAGGACTGGCGCCAGAGGGCGGAAGCGCTCGTGCAAGCTTTCTCCGGCGAGCTGTCGCGGAACTTCTTCCCGCTTTCCACACTGCTGAACAACACCGAGCTTCTATACTCAGCGATCCAGCTCGTCGTCGTAGGTGAGCGGGGTGCTGCCGATACCGAGGCGATGCTGGACGCGGTGCGTCATACCTCGGCACCCAATATCGTGATGACGATCCTGGGTCCCGATGCCAAACTGCCCGACGGCCATCCGGCCAGCGGCAAAGGCATGGTAGGCGGCAAGGCGACGGCCTATGTCTGCGCCAACATGACCTGTTCAGCGCCGATCACCGATGCCGGCGACCTGAAGATCAACCTGACACGGAGGTGACGCCATGGTGAGCCCTGTTGCCGAACGGCCTGTTGCTAAACGCCCTGACGTGAAGCGCCTGACCATAGACAGCCCGCTGGGCAAGCTGACCCTGAGCAGCAGCGCCGGGGCTCTGACGGCACTGGACTGGAACCTCGCCGGCTCCCACACCGACACCGACCCGGTGCTGGAGGAGGCCGCCCGCCAGCTCCGCCAGTATTTCGCCGGCGAGCGGCCCGGCTTCGATCTTCCGATGCAGCCGCATGGCACTGTGTTCCAGAAGCGGGTCTGGGCGGCGATGGTGGAAATCCCGTGCGGCAAGACCGCGACCTATGGCGGACTTGCCCGCCAGCTGGAATCGGCGCCGCGCGCCATCGGCGGCGCCTGCGGACGCAACCCGCTGCCCATCGTCATTCCCTGTCACCGCGTCGTCGCGGGAGCGGGGAAGGGCGGCTACTCCGGCCTGGGCGGCCTGACCACCAAGGACTGGCTGCTGAACCATGAAATGGCGATGGCCGCCGAGCCGGTTGCGTGACGCCATATTCGGTTAACCGGTTGCGTGACAAGCCAGTTTTCCGCGTATATCGTCCACGCGTCAGCTCAACCCAAAACTCGATTTTCCAGCAAAGAGAAGGGCGTTATGACCGACGTTACAATCAACGCGGCCGACGGCGGCACATTTAGCGGATACCTTGCCAAGCCCGCCAGCGGAACCGGTCCGGGTATCGTCGTGGCTCAGGAGATCTTCGGCGTCAACCACGTGATGCGCGACCTCTGCGACAACCTTGCCGCTCAAGGATATTTCGCCCTTTGCCCCGACCTGTTCTGGCGCCAGGAACCCGGTATCCAGATCACCGACAAGACCGATGCCGAATGGGCCAAGGCGTTCGAGTTGTACAAGGGCTTCAGCGAGGTCAAGGGCGTCGATGACCTGATCTCCGCCCTGAACTACCTGCGCGGCGTCGAAGGCTGCAACGGCTCCGTCGGCACCCTGGGCTACTGCCTGGGCGGCAAGCTCGCCTACCTGATGGCGACCCGCTCCAACGCGGATTGCTCCGTCTCCTACTATGGCGTCGGGATCGAGAAGAACCTGGACGAGGCGAGCGCCATCACGAAACCCTATCTCGCCCATGTCGCGGAGAAGGACCAGTTCGTCCCGCCGGAATCTCAGCAGCAGATTCGCGAAGCGTTGTCCAAGGTCAACCGCGCCGCCGTCTACTTCTATCCCGGCTGCGACCATGCCTTCGCCCGCGTCGGCGGCGCGCACTACGACAAGGCATCGGCGGATCTCGCCAATCAGCGGACGGCCGACTTCCTGGCGGAACACCTGAAGGCCTGATCGGCGGACTCAACCAAGAAAACAGAAGGGTAGGGCAAGATGGTTCATGCGATCAGGTTTCATCAGCCGGGTGGACCCGAAGTCCTGAAGTGGGAGGAGGTCGAGGTCGGCGACCCCGGCCCCGGACAGGTTCGCCTGAAGCATACCGCCGTCGGTCTCAACTTCATCGACATCTACCACAGGACCGGCCTCTATCCCGCTCCCACACCGTGTATCCCCGGTCTGGAAGGGGCAGGCGTGATCGAAGCGGTCGGCGAGGGCGTCCCCAGCTTCAAGCCCGGCGACCGTGTCGCCTATGCGGGCGGGCCGCTCGGCGCCTACTCCGAAGCGCGCTTGATGCCGGCCGACCGGCTGGTCCCGCTGCCGAGCTGGATCGACGACAAGCAGGCCGCCGCCATGATGCTTCAGGGTATGACGGCTCAGTTCCTGCTCCGCTCCTGCTATGCCGTGCAGCCGGGAGAGACCATCCTGGTCCATGCCGCCGCCGGCGGGGTCGGGCTGATCCTGTGCCAGTGGGCACGAAAACTGGGTGTAACGGTTATCGGCACCGTCGGGTCCGACGAGAAGGCGGCGCTTGCCGCCGAGAACGGCTGCACCCATCCCATCGTCTACACCCGCGAAAACTTCGTTGAGCGGGTGAAGGAGATCACCGAGGGAGTGGGCGTGCCGGTCGTCTATGATTCGGTCGGCAAGGATACCTTCATGAAGAGCCTGGACTGCCTGCGGCCGCGCGGCCTGATGGTGCTGTTCGGGCAGTCTTCCGGATCGGTGCCGCCGGTCGATCTCGGCATCCTGGCGGCCAAGGGTTCGCTCTACGTCACCCGGCCGACGCTGTTCGTCTATACGGCGAAGCGCGACGATCTGGTGACCAGTGCCGCCGATCTGTTCGACGTCGTCCATAGCGGCGACGTCAAGATCGAAGTCCGGCAGACCTTCCCGCTACGGGATGCCGGGGAAGCGCATCGGGCTCTGGAAAGCCGCGCCACTAAGGGATCGTCGATCCTGCTGCCGTGACGTTTCACGTGAAACACGCGGCGGCGTGGAGTGAAATGACGCCGGGCTAAAACCCGGCGTCTCTCAACGCGGCGCCGGGACCACCGCGACACAGGTCTCGACGATCGTCCCGCAAAGCTCCAGGTCGCGGCCTTCGGAATAGTCCAGTTTCTCGACCACGCCGTCATGAAGCGTGAAGGTCGCCTCGCACTGGAAGTTCTGCCGGTGGACAGTCGTCCGAGGGCGGAACAGACGGCGGCCGCCGATCACGATATCGTCGTTGTCAACTTCGACATGGCTGTATGTCGAGCCCCTGACATAGGTGATCCGCTCCTTGTCTCCGACCTGCTGCTCCCGGTCCGGCACTCCGGCACAGGAATACAGCATCTCCTTCGGGATTCCGACCAGCTCCGTACCAGCCCGCGCCGCCGCCTCGCTCCGGGGATTGGCACAGCCGGCCAGCACAAGGCCCGCTCCCAGGACAACACCCAACCGTCGGATCATCACCATCTCCTCGCATCGTCCTAAGCTTCAACAAGGCGATAATGCCATCAGTGCCGTGATGGCAAGCTGACTCTCCGGTATTGGCCCGGAAGTTGGCCCAAAAGTTAAGCGGAAAGGCTTACCGGTTCAGCACGTCCAGCAGCCGGTCGATGGCGCTCTCGTCAAGCGAGCGGATGCGGTCCGCCAGCAGGTTGGCGACCAGCGTCGCCTTCGGCGCCAGACCGGAGGTGTCCACGACGATGCGCGGATGGCTCATTTCGGCCAGCCGCTCCAGTGCTTCGGCCTCGTCCCAGAAGATCTCGAAATAGGCGCAGATCTGACGGACCAGCATGATCGAGGGCTGGCCGCGCTTGCCGTGCTCCAAGGCCGAGAGATAGGCCGATGATACTTCCAGCTCATCCGCCATCTGCTTGAGCGTGACGCCGCGCTTGGCGCGCAACTCACGGATATGGGCACCGAAGGGAGTCACGAAATCAACGCCGCCGCTTCAACAGGACATAGAGCGCGCCCTCGCCACCGTCCTTCGGCTGGGCACGGTGGATGGCAAGGACGAGCGGGCGCAAAGGGGACTCGTTCAGCCAGCGCGGCACCACCTGCCGAAGTATGCCCATGCCCTGGCCGCCCGACCCACGCCCCGTCGACCCCTTGCCGGTGATGACCAGCAGGCATCGGCGCTGCTCGTGCCAGCCCCGAAGGACGAAGGAGTTGAGAGCGGCATGCGCTTGGGACTGGGTCATGCCATGGAGATCGATCCGCCCATCGATACCGACCCGCCCGCGCCGAAGCCGGTCGTCGGTCCGCCGGTCGATTCCCGCGGACCGCGAGGGATCGAGGAGGGGCAGGGGGGTCGTTCGCGGCTGAACGGGCACTGTCGGCTGCGGCGAGGCCACGATGCCCGGAACCGGCACCGAAACCGGGTCCGCGGTCAGGAGAGAGGGAGGCTGAGGCTCTTCGTCAAGCTCACGTCCGGGCAGGGGCTCGGTATCGCGCATGACGGTGCGCCACAGGCTATGTTCCTCACTAGTGACCGAGCGTCGGCGGCGGGGTGTTATTCTAATCATCGGGACTCCGGGTCACCCGCCGCCGCGTCGTTCAAACGCTTGGGCCGTCAATCAGCAGGATGTGGAGCCGGCGAGGGCCATGGGCGCCGAGCTGAAGCGTCTGCTCGATGTCACCGGTCCGCGAAGGCCCGGTGATGAAGTTCACCGTCCGCGGCATTTCCTTATCACGCCGGCGCACCGCATCCCAGCCATCCTCGTAGCTGCCGACCACCTGATCGGCACGCAGCACGACGATATGGGTATCCGGCATCATGTTCAACGTCGTGGGATGTTCCGGTCCCGACAGCATCATCAGGGTCCCGGTCTCGGCGATCGCGGCGAAGGCCGCGGTGACGCTGGTAAGGTCGCGGTCGACCGCCCGTCCGCTCGTGACGGTCAGGGTCGGCCGCTTGTTCCAGGGAATCGTCGCGAGCTGCGGGTCGGGCGCCACCTTGACTTCCGCCGGTAGATTCTGGCTGGCCAGATAGTCGGCCACCGCATGGGGCACGCGGGAAAGGTTGGGAAGGCGTTCGACCGTGGCGGCGACCTCCGTCGCCATCGAGACGAACAGGTCGACCCGGTCCGACGCCGACAGGTTGGAGCGCTGAGGCACCAGATTGCGGGCGTGGGCCTTCAACCGGTTCTCCACCGTCGAAACCATCTCGGGCGACGCGGCGTCCCGCTTCAGGGAGCGGCGGATACTGGTCAGGATCTGGGTACGGGCTTCGGACATGGTTCAGGCCGCCTTCCGGTCGCTGGCGGAGGAAGCCGCCGACGCGGCACCGGTGCCGGCCTTGGCCTGCCGCTCCGCCCAAAGCTGGTGGAACGTCTTGCCCTCGGGCGCCGGCATGTCGCGCCAGTCGGTCCAGCCCCCCGCCAGCGGCAGAGAGCGGAACTTGCCCTTGCGCCGGCCAAGCATGCCCAGGACCCCCATGGCGATCCTGGAGCCCATCCGGTACATATCGGGCCGCTTGGCGAACCAAGCCCAGATGCCGAGCCCATTGCGGAAGGCCTGCGGCGACATCTTCTTCTCGTACTCGCGCTCCCGCCAGTGCCGCATCATCTTGGGCAGCGGAATCCGCATCGGGCAGACGCTCTCGCACTTGCCGCAGAAGGTGGAGGCGTTGGGCAGGTGCCCGGCCTCCTGAACGCCGATCAGGCCGGGCGTCAGCACCGACCCCATCGGACCGGGATAGACCCAGCCATAGGCATGGCCGCCCACGGCGCCATAGACGGGGCAGTGATTCATGCAGGCGCCACAGCGGATGCAGCGCAGCATCTCCTGGAACTCGGTGCCGAGCATGGCCGTCCGTCCGTTGTCCAGCAGCACCACGTGGAACTGCTCCGGACCGTCCAAGTCGCCGGGCCGGCGCGGGCCGGTGGAGAAGGTCGTGTAGGACGAGAATTCCTGTCCCGTCGCCGAGCGCGCCAGCACCCGCAGGATGGTCGAGGCGTCTTCCAGAGTCGGGACGATCTTCTCCAGGCTGGCGAGAACGATGTGGATCTTGGGCAGCGTCTGCGTCAGGTCGCCGTTGCCCTCGTTGGTCACGATCACGGTAGAGCCGGTTTCCGCAATCAGGAAGTTGGCGCCGGTGATGCCGACATCGGCCGCCAGGAACTTCTGGCGCAGCATCTCGCGCGCCTCGTTCACCAAGGCGCGCGGTTCCTCCAGCGAGCGCATCGGGTCCAGCTTGTCATGGGCCTTCATGAAGCTTTCGGCGACGTCCTCCTTGTTGAGGTGGACGGCGGGGGCGATGATGTGGCTGGGCGCTTCCTTCCGAAGCTGGATGATATACTCGCCGAGGTCGGTTTCGACCGGCTCCAGGCCGTTCTTCTCCAGGTGATCGTTGAGTTCGATCTCCTCCGCGATCATCGACTTGCCCTTGGTCACGATCCTGGCATCGACCGAGCGGCAGATTGCCACGATGGCGTCGCGCGCCTCGCCCGGTGTCCTGCACCAGTGGACCTTGCCGCCATTGGCCGTCACATTGGTTTCGAACCGCTCCAGGTAGAGGTCCAGGTGTTCAAGCACATGGTTCTTGATGTCGCGTGACTGGTCGCGCAGGGTGTCGAACTCGGGCAGGCGCGCTACCGCTCGCGTCCGCTTGTCCTGAAAGCCGACCTTCATCTTGCCCAAGGCCTTCTGCAAGCGCTCGTCGGCGAGCGCCCCGTGGGCATTGTCCTTGAAAGCGTGGCTCGTGCTCTGCATCTCAGGCGTTCCTCGGTGCTTTAACAGGCTTGATGGCGGTACCCGACTATAGCGCCGATCAGGCGCCGCGGGTGTCTCCGATCGGGGGAACGTCGCGGGTCATGTCGGCCAGGATCTCGGCGACGTGCCGCACCTTGATATCGGACCCTTCGCGCTTCAGCTTGCCCGCCATGTTGAGCAGGCAGCCCATGTCGCCGGCCAGCAGCGTGTCGGCCCCGGTGCGGGCGATATCGATGGTCTTCTCGCCGACCATCTTGTTGGAGATTTCCGGGTACTTGATGCAGAAGGTGCCGCCGAAGCCGCAGCAGACCTCGGCGCCGGGCAGTTCCGTCAGGGTCAGGCCCCCGACCGAGCGCAGCAGGGTGCGCGGCTGCTGCTTCACGCCCAGCTCGCGCAGGCCCGAACAGCTGTCGTGATAAGTGATGGTTCCGGCATATTCGGCATCGACCGCCTCGATGCCCAGGACATCGACCAGGAACGAGATCAGTTCGTAGGTGCGGTGCTTCAGATGGGCGGCGCGCTGAGCCCATTCCGGCTCGTCGGCGAACAGCTCCCCGTAATGCTCCTTGATCATGCCGGCGCACGATCCGCTCGGAGCCACGACGTAGTCGAACCCTTCGAACGCCTGGATAACGGCGCGGGCGATATCCTTGGTATCCGCCCTGTCGCCCGAGTTATAGGCCGGCTGACCGCAGCAGGTCTGGCTGGCCGGCACTTCCACCGTGCAACCGGCGGCCTCCAGAAGCTTGACGGCGGCGAAGCCGACCGTCGGCCGAAACAGATCGACCAGACAAGTAACGAACAGCCCCACGCGAGGGGTCTTGGTCTTGTTTTCCATTGTTCTTCCGTCCCTGCGGCTCCTGAAGCGCCGGCCGCGCAGTTTTCCCGCCGTTATCGTCCCGTGCGTCGTGTAATTAGATGGTCATACCACAGCGAGCAACAGGCAACGACTGCCGGTGCGGCAATCCGTGTCAGCCGATTCGGCTTACCCGATCGGTGCGACCGTCCGGGGAATCAGCAGAAAATAGCGTCCCGGACTCTTCATCTTGCCGGCCCGCAACTCGGCGTCGCTCCCATGACCCCAGAATACGTCTCCGCGCACCGGGCCGCGGATCGCTCCTCCGGTATCCTGAGCCACCAACAGCCGCCGCAGGCGCGCGTTGCCGTCGAGCGGATCCTGGGCGTCGAGCCAGACCGGCAGGCCATAGGGCACGAAGGAGCGGTCGACCGCCAGGCTGCGCCCCGGCGTCAGGGCGACACCCTGGGCACCAAGCGGCCCCTCGCCGTCGAGCGGACGGAAGAAGACGAAGGATGGGTTCTTGTTCATCAGCCCGGCGGCCTCGCCGGGATTGGCGTGCAGCCATTCCCGGATCGACTGCATCGAGACGTTCTCCTTCGTCAGGGCGCCGCGCGCGATAAGCTCGCGGCCGACCGCGACATAGGGGTGGCCATTCTGCCCGGCATAGCCGACCCGCATCTCGCTGCCGTCTTCCATGACGATGCGCCCGGAACCCTGGATATGGAGGAAGAAGGCGTCCACCGGGTCGTCGACCCAGACCATTTCCAGGTCGCGGCCCTTGAGGGCGCCGGCTTCGATCCTGGCGCGGTCCTCGTAGGGGCGCAGTCGCCCGTCGATCACCCGGCCGGCAATCCGCTCGCCCTTCATGGCGTCGCGGAACTCGCCCAGATCGACCATGACCAGATCGTCGGGCTTACGATAGAGCGGCACGGAATAACGTCCGGCGGGACGGGACGAGCCGCGCAGTTCCGCTTCATAGTAACCGGTGAACAGGCCTTCCGGCTTGTCGTTGTCGGTAGCTGAGTAGGGAAGGAACCACGTCTCGAAGAAGGCGCGGGCAATGGCATCGTCGCCGCGCGGGACCTGGGGCAGGGCGGTGCAGGGCGCCACCCAGTCAGCGACGGTGCCGGCAACGCCGAGAGCGCGGTCCTTGGGCTGGACGACCAGCTTGGCGCAGGACCGGGCGAAGGCGTCCAGGGCCTCGGCCTGGTTGTCGGCCCGCCACCCTTCCAAATCCTCGAACCGGGCCGGCTTGATCGTCAGCTTCGGCGGAACCGGTTCCTTGGGGGCTTCGGGCGCGCAGGCGGTCAGAAATGCGATCAGCACCGCCGCGAGGGCGGTGCCGACCCACCGGGACGATCCAGTCGGCATTGGGCGATCAGCTTCAGTCGGAACAGGTTCAGCGGCGTCGGTTTCCACAAACGCGGTCCGCAGCCGGTTGGATGGGACCGGTTGATCAGGATCGACTCAGCCCGGAACGCGGGTTTCGATCAGCGTCCAGTTCGGGTTGCGCGACCGGGTATTGCGCGCGAAGGTCCAGATATCGACGACTTCCAGCGGCTGTTCCGGATCGCCTTCGATGACGGTGCCGTCCTTGTCGCGGGTCACGTTGATCTGCTCGCTGATGAAGGTGACGGTCACGAAGGCCGTCCTCCCGTCCATCCGCGCCTCGGTCACGTCGGCGTCGCGGATCGCGGTCACCGTCGTTTCCAGGGTCTCGCCCGAGCTTTGCCGGTTGCGGATCGCGGCGGCGAAGTTGTCGTAGACGTCGTCGCTCAGCAGCGGCCGCAGGGTCGGCGTGTCGCCCTGGGCGAAAGCCGTGACGATCATCCCGAAGGCAGCCTTGGCGCCCTGAACGAAGCCCTTCTCGTCGAAGGTCGGGTCGTTGGCCTGGATCTGCGCGATACCCGCCGCCAGCGAGTATGGCTCGTCCGGCGCAGGCGGCGGCACGTCCACCGGTACGCGTCCCCTGTCGGGCAACGTCACCACATTGTCTCCAGCTTCCTGGCCGGGCCGGGAAGTATACGGATTGGGTCGCTGGCGCTCCTCACCGTGACGCCGCCCCAATACGCCGCGCAGCCGATACACGAGAAAGGCCGCGATCATGGCGAAAATCAGGATATCGATGAAATAAAACCCCTCGCCCATTGAATCTGTCCTGGTCGGTTCGCCCTGGAACGTCAGCCGGGCGCTTATTAACTGTACCGCATCGAGAGCGTATGTGTACTGTGTCGGTCGAATTCCGTACCGGTTTCGACAAACTTCGCCTTTTGTAGATAGGCCGTTACCGGGAAAAGAGCAAGGACACGCATGTACATCCTCATCTCACTCATCCTCCTGCCGTTGATCGAAATCGCCGTCTTCATCCAGGTCGGCGGCCTCATCGGAGTATGGCCAACCCTTGCGCTTATCCTGCTGACCACCTTCGCCGGAGCCGCATTGCTTCGTTCCCAGGGCTTCGCAACGGCGCAACGTGCCCGCGAAGCCCTGATGCGGAACGAATTGCCGGTCGCCGAGGTTTTCGACGGCTTCTGTCTCGTTGCCGCCGGCGTCCTGCTTCTGACGCCGGGATTCGTTACGGATACGTTCGGGGCGCTGCTTTTCATCCCCGCGTTCCGGAATTTTCTGCGCAGGCGTCTCGTCACCCATTTCCAGCGGCGCGGCCAGATGCGGGTCTTCGTCGATGGAATGGAGGTAGATCCCACCAAGCCCTTTTCCAACCCGTCCCGCCCCAGCCAGCCCGGCGTCATCGACGGCGAGTTCCGCGAGATCAAGTCCTCGACCGGCGACGAGCCGCCCGGATC
>NZ_JCACHA010000557.1:0-24412 GCF_059503625.1 Skermanella sp. | reverse complement strand
TCCTGCTCAAGCTGCTTCAGATTAAATGAGCGTTAACCTGAATTCCGAGCCGTGCATTGCCGCCGTGGAAGGCAATCCGCCCCTCAACGAAGACGGCATGTACTGTATCGTCGGCGGCCGCCCGTTCGTCGAGCAGCTCCGCGAAGTCTGCTCCGATGCGATGGCCGTGATCTCCTGGGGCTCCTGCGCATCATGGGGCTGCGTCCAGGCGGCCAAGCCCAACCCGACCAGGGCGACCCCCGTCCACGAAGTCATCCTGGACAAGCCGATCATCAAGGTGCCGGGCTGCCCGCCGATCGCCGAGGTCATGACCGGCGTCGTCAGCTACATCCTGACCTTCGACAAGATGCCGGAGCTGGACCGCCAGGGCCGGCCCAAGATGTTCTACAGCCAGCGCATCCATGACAAATGCTACCGCCGCCCGCACTTCGACGCCGGCCAGTTCGTCGAGCAGTGGGACGACGAGCAGGCCCAGAAGGGCTATTGCCTCTACAAGATGGGCTGCAAGGGTCCGACCACCTACAACGCCTGCTCGACCACGCGCTGGAATGGCGGCGTTTCCTTCCCGATCCAGTCGGGTCACGGCTGCATCGGCTGCTCCGAAGACGGCTTCTGGGACAACGGTCCGTTCTATGACCGCCTGACCAACGTCAAGCAGTTCGGGATCGAGGCGAACGCCGACCAGATCGGCGGCACGGTCGCCGGGGTCGTCGGCACCGGCATCGCCGCCCATGCCGCCGTCGGCGCCGTCAAGCGTGCCCGCATGAAGTCCGGTGAAACCCAGGCCCCTGCTCCCTCCACCGCCTCCCGCGACTGATCCCCAGTCCTCAACCGCCACACATGACATCCGGCGTCCCCCCGAGCGGGACGCCGCAGGACTAAAGGAACAGCGCGATGGTCACCGTTTCCACGCCGAATGGATTTTCCCTCGACAACAGCGGCCGCCGGGTCGTCGTCGATCCCGTCACCCGGATCGAAGGCCATATGCGGGTCGAGGTCAATGTCGACGAGAACAACGTCATCCGCAACGCGGTCTCGACCGGCACGATGTGGCGCGGCCTCGAAGTCATCCTCAAGGGCCGCGACCCGCGCGACGCCTGGGCCTTCACCGAGCGGATCTGCGGCGTCTGCACCGGCACCCACGCGCTGACCTCGGTCCGCGCGGTCGAGAACGCGCTGAACATCAGCATCCCGGAAAACGCCAACACGATCCGCAACATCACGCAGCTCACGCTGTATGTGCACGACCATCTGGTCCACTTCTACCATCTGCACGCGCTCGACTGGGTCGATGTGGTTTCCGGCCTGAAGGCCGACCCCAAGGCGACGTCGGAGCTGGCGCAGAGCATCAGTTCGTGGCCCAAATCGTCGCCCGGCTACTTCCGCGACGTCCAGGCCCGCCTGCGCAAGTTCGTGGAAAGCGGCCGGCTCGGCCCGTTCAAGAACGCTTATTGGGGGCACGAGGCCTACAAGCTGCCGCCGGAAGCCAACCTGATGGCGACGGCGCACTACCTCGAAGCGCTGGATTTCCAGAAGGAGATCGTCAAGATCCACACGATCTTCGGCGGCAAGAACCCTCACCCCAACTGGCTGGTCGGCGGCGTCCCCTGCCCGATCAACATCGACGGGAATGGCGGCGTCGGCGCCATCAACATCGAGCGCCTGAACCTCGTTTCCTCGATCATCGATCAGACGATCGACTTCGTCAATCAGGTCTACATCCCCGACCTCGTCGCCATTGCCGGCTTCTACAAGGGCTGGCTCTATGGCGGCGGCCTCTCCAGCACGTCGCTGATGTCATATGGCGACATTCCGGAACGCGCGAACGATTACTCCGACAAGAGCCTCCAGCTCCCGCGCGGCGTCATCCTCAACGGCAAGCTGGACGAGATCCACGAAGTCGACCTGACCGCCGCCGATCAGGTCCAGGAATTCGTCAACCACTCCTGGTACAAATACGCCGACGAGTCCAAGGGCCTCCACCCCTGGGACGGCGTGACCGAGCCGAACTACGTGCTCGGCCCCAATGCCAAGGGCACCAAGACCAGGATCGAGGCGGTGGACGAAGGCGCCAAGTACTCCTGGATCAAGTCGCCGCGCTGGAAGGGCCACGCCGTCGAGGTCGGCCCGCTGGCCCGCTACGTCATCGGTTATGCCCAGAACAAGCCGGAGTTCAAGGAGCCGGTGGACCAGTTGCTGAAGGCGCTGGACGTTCCGGTCACAGCCTTGTTCTCGACCCTCGGCCGCACGGCGGCGCGTGGGCTGGAATGCGGCTGGGCGGCGGAGAAGATGCGCTACTATCAGGACAAGCTGATCCGCACCATCAAGTCGGGCGACGAGAGCACGGCCAACACCGCCAAGTGGGAACCCTCGTCCTGGCCGAAATCGGCCAAGGGCGTCGGCTTCACCGAAGCGCCGCGCGGCGCGCTCGGTCACTGGATCAGGATCGAGGACACCAAGATCGCCAACTATCAGGCGGTCGTGCCGACCACCTGGAACGGATCTCCCCGCGACACCAAGGGCAATATCGGCGCGTTCGAAGCGTCGCTGCTCGATACGCCGGTGGCGGACCCCAACCAGCCGCTGGAGATCCTGCGCACGCTGCACAGCTTCGATCCCTGCCTCGCCTGCTCCACCCACGTGATGGCGCCGGACGGACAGGAAGTCACCCGCGTCACCGTGCGCTGAGCCGACCGGAGAAGGATCGCCGCCATGACAGCCCATGTAGACAAGAGATCGGCGGACGACGAGATCGCCGATCTCGGCACCGCCGAGCACCACCTCCAGGTCCGCCAGACCGCCATCTACGTCTATGAGTGGCCGGTGCGCCTGTGGCACTGGGTCAATGTGGCGGCGATCCTGGTGCTCGCCGTCACCGGCTACTTCATCGCCTCGCCGCTGCCCTCGTTGCCGGGCGAGGCGAGCGCCCATTACCTCATGGGGTATATCCGCTTCGCCCATTTCACCGCCGGCTTCATTATGGCCGCCGGCATGATCGGGCGGATCTACTGGGCCTTCGCCGGCAATGTCCACGCCCGGCAGATGTTCGTCCTGCCGTTCTGGTCAGCCAAGTTCTGGCGGGAGGTGCTGATCGAGGCGCAGTGGTACGCTTTCCTGCGCGACTATCCGAAGAAATATGTCGGCCACAATCCGCTGGCGCAGCTTGCCATGGTGACGATCTACAGCGTCGGCAGCATCTTCATGATCGTCACCGGCATGGCGCTGTATGCGGAAGGCGCCGGCAGGGGCAGCATGTTCGACATGGCATACGACCTGGTCATCCCGCTGACCGGCAATTCGCAGAACCTCCACACGATCCATCATCTGGGAATGTGGGCGATCATCGTCTTCGTAATGATCCACGTCTACGCCGCCGTCCGCGAGGACATCATGAGCCGGCAGAGCATGATCAGCACCATGGTCAGCGGCTGGCGCATGTTCAAGGATGACGGCAAGTGACGATCGATGCGGCGCGCCCCGTCCTCGTCCTCGGCATCGGCAATATCCTGTGGGCCGATGAGGGCTTCGGCGTGCGCTGCGTGGAAGAACTCCACCGCCGCTGGAGCTTCCCCGAAGAAATTCTGGTGATGGACGGCGGCACGCAGGGCCTCTACCTCGTCCACTACGTCCAGGCGGCGAAACGCGTGATCGTGTTCGACGCCATCGACTATGGCGAGCCGCCCGGCACGCTGAAGCTGGTGCGCGGCGACGAGGTGCCGAAATTCACCGGCGCCAAGAAGATGAGCCTGCACCAAACCGGCTTCCAGGACGTGCTGAGCGCCGCCGAACTGCTGGGCGGCGTCCTGGACGATATCCTGCTGATCGGTGTCCAGGCCGAGGAACTGGAAGACTACGGCGGCAGCCTGACCGATCCGGTGCGGGCACAGGTCGAACCGGCCCTTGCCGTCGCGTGCCGCCAGCTGGCGGACTGGGGCTACCCGGCAAGTCCGCGATCCGGAGCACCGGCGCCGCTGCTGCACGGCGGCATTGCACTGGGCGACTACGAAGCCGGCCGCCCTTCCCCCGACGACGCGTGCCGCGTCGGCGACTCCCGCTTCTTCGGCTGAGAGGACCCGCACCGATGTGCATCGGCGTCCCCATGCGGATACGCTCTACGAATGGACTGACCGCTCTGTGCGAAGGTCGCGGCGAGGAGCGCCGCGTAAGCCTTCTGCTCACCGGCGAGCAGCCGGTGGACGCCTGGGTCATGGTCCATGTCGACACCGCGATCCGCACGCTGGACCCGGTCGAGGTCCCGCTGCTGAACGACGCGCTCGACGCTCTCGAGGCGGTCAGCCGGGGCGATCCTTTCGAGCATCTGTTCGCCGACCTGATCGGACGCGAACCGCAGCTTCCCGACCACCTGAAACCGAATGCGAAGGAACCGGCCTGATGGCAAATCCTGTGATCGAGCGACTGATCGGGATCGAAGGCTGTCCCGTCGTCACGACGGAGAACGTGGACGAGTTCCTGGCGCTCGACGGCATGGTGGTCCTGTTCTTCACCGGCGACCCGCGCCAGCGGCCGGAAAGCAACGACGTCGCCGTCGTCCTGCGCGAGATGTCTTCCGTCTTTCCTGGCCAGTTCCGGGTCGGCATCGTCGATCAGGCGGCGGAAGAGGTGCTGAAGCCCCGTTTCGGCGTGCTGGTCGTCCCGACGCTCGTCTATCTGCGCCGGGGCAAATTCATCGGCCTGATTCCCCGCATCCAGGACTGGCAGGTCTACATCGAAAAGACGCGCGGCTTCCTGGCCGCCGCCTGATCCTTTTTCTTCACTCAGCCATTCGACGGGACCGACCATCATGCGCCACCCCATGAAATGTGAAGACGAAGAGCAGCCGACCGGCGTTTTCCTGGGCGGCCCTTCAGCGGAAACGGTCGAACTTTTCCAGATGCCGCCAGCCGTCCGCCGGGTCGATCGCCTGACCCTGCCGGGAGCCGCCGCCGGTCTTCAGGAAGTAGCATCCCTTCTGGAGCAGGTGCGCCAAGCGCTCGCCGGCTTTTCCGCCGGCGCCGAACCCGCGCTGTTCCCGGTCGCTCACCTGGACGAAGCGGCCCTGGCCCTGCTGGACGACGCGCTCGGCGAGGGTGAGGTCGGCATGATCGTATCGGGCGTCGCCGAGTACCAGATCCAGGAATCCGTGCTGCCCGGCGTCTGGCGCGTCAAGACGTTCGACCAAGCCGGAAAGCCGATCGGCGACCATATCGAAGTCGCCGAAGTGCCCAGCGTCGTCCGCGCCGCCGCGACGGCAGCGACGCGGCCGGAACTGGTCATCGGCGATCCTCCCGCCGGCTGCATGAACGTCATGCCGGTCCTGGCCGAGCTGCGCGCCCGCACGGCGGCATACCGTCCGGGCCAGCCCAACCATGTCATCAGCTTCACCCTGTTCCCGATGAACGAGGTGGACATGGGCTTCCTGAAGCGGACGCTGAACCTCGGTCCCGTCCAGGCCGTCTCGCGCGGTTATGGCACCTGCCGCGTCACCCTGACCGGCCAGCGCCACGTCTGGAGCGTCCAGTACCTCAACGCGATGGACACGATCATCCTGGACACCCTGGAAGTCGGCGACGTCCCGGTGTCGCTCCGCGCCGCCGACGAGGATTTCCAGGACAGCGCGGAACGACTTGGGGAAATCCTGGAGGCCTATTTCCAATGACGGAGCCCCACGCCGGCACCGTCATGGAATGCGGCGTCTGCTGGACCCGCTACGATCCGGCGGAGGGCGACGCAGTGGCGCAGGTTCCCGCCGGCACGCCGTTTTCGGCGCTGCCCGACGACTGGCGCTGCCCGACCTGCGACGGCGAGAAGCATCGTTTCCTGGCATTCGGCGACCTCCCGGCTACCGATGCCGATTCCAGCCCCGCCGATTCGCTGGCCGCCGCGTACCGGCACATCGCGACGACCCGGATGGCGGACCTGCCGGTCTACAACCACCGCCTCGACGTGGTGGCCGTCGGCTTCCAGCGGTTCGGCGACGGCTGGCTCGGCATCGTCGCCACTCCCTGGTTCATGAACGCCGTGCTGGCTCCTTTGGAAGCCGGCGCCTGGAACGGCATCCGCGACGGCATCAAGGTCACCCGCGTCCTGCCGTCCGGCAGCTACGAGTTCGTCGCCGGCCATATCGAGGGTATCGGCACGATCCTCAACTGCTCGCTCTTCTCCCCGATGTTCGAGTTCCAGGAACAGGCAGCCGTGATCGAAGCTGCCGAGGCAGCGATGGGAGCCCTGCTCGCTCCTGAAGACTCCGCCGAACCCGAAGCACCTCCGCCATCTCCCCTGCCCCCGCCGGCGCCGCCGGCGGAAGTCAGCCGCCGCCACCTGCTGCGCGGCAGCTTTGGAAGCTGAGCCATGACCGCTCTCTCCGGTATCGAAGGCGAGCTCGCCGTCGGGATCCTGGTGGTCGACGCGACCGTCGCCGACGTCCGGCTGCGCTCCACCCGCACGACCGGCGTCGGTTCGATGCTGACGGGCCGCCCGATGGGAGAGGCGCTGTCGCTGGTGCCGATGCTGTTCAGCCTGTGCGGCATCGCCCAGGGCGTCGCCGCCGCGAATGCCTGCGAATCGGCTGCCGGCGTCACGCCCTCGGCTGCCCAGCGGGCGGCGCGCGAGATCCTGATCCTGGGGGAAATGGCGGACAGCCATGGCTGGCAGATCGCCATGGAATGGCCCCGCCTCGGCGGCGCTTCTCCCGACCACGGCCTGCTCCTGCCGCTCCGCAAGGCGACATCTGCGCTCGCTCCCGCCCTCTATCCCGCCCGCGACTGGACACGGCCCGGCGGCGGGATGCTGCTGCCCGACGCCGAAAAGCTGAGCGACACCCGCCTGCACCTCTCCGCAGCGATCGACAGGCTGATCGGAGACGGCTTTTCCAGGCTCCGAAACGCGGACGACCTTCAGGGCTGGGCGCAGCGTCACGCCAATCCCGCATCCCGGCTGATCGCCCGCATCATCGCCGACGACACGGCGGGCTTCGGCCGGAGCGGCGTCGCGGCGCTGCCCGATCTGCTGCCCGGCTGGTTCGCGGAGCAACTGACCTCGGCTCCGGACTTCTCCCAATTGCCGCACTTCGACGGCAAGCCGGCCGAAACCGGTGCTGCGCACCGCATCGCGTCCACGCCGCTGATCGCCGACTTGAAACGGCGCCACGGCAACGGCCTTCTGACGCGTTTCACCGCCAAGCTGGTGGAACTGGCAAGCCTGCCGGCCCGCCTCGCCGCCCTGTCCGGCTACCTGTCGCCCGAGCATCCCAGCGAAACTCCGTCTGAGCCGACGGGATCGGGCGCCGGATTGACGGACACCGCACGGGGAAGGTTGGCCCACTGGATTGCCCTCGACCGGGGCATCGTCAGGGATTTCCGGACCGTCGCACCGAACGAATGGAACTTCCATCCCCAGGGTGCGCTCGTGCGCGGCCTCGTCGGCCTGCCTGCCTGCGACGATCTCCGGCGCCGGGCGGATCTGCTGATCGCGGCGCTGGACCCCTGCGTGCCATGCCGCGTCATGATCGAGGAGCATGCCGGTGCATGAAATGTCGCTGTGCCAGGGCATCCTCGACATCATCGAGGAGCGAGCCGCCGCCGACCGCTTCAGCCGCGTGACGAAGGTGCGGCTCAGCATCGGCGCCCTCTCCCACGTCGATCCCAAGGCGATCGGCTTCGGCTTCGACGTCGTGACCCGCGACACCGTCGCAGACGGTGCTGTGCTGGAGATAGACCAGCCGCCCGGACAGGCCTTCTGCATGGCCTGCTCTTCCACGGTGACAATCCCGGCGCGGGGACAGCCCTGCCCGAGCTGCGGCAGCCATCAACTGATGGTCGTCGGCGGCGACGAACTGCGTGTCGATGAACTGGAGGTTTCGTGATGTGTACGGTCTGCGGCTGCGGCCCCGGCGAGACCCGGATCGAAGGACATGAGCACGAGCACGAGCACGAGCATGAACATGTCGGCCCGGACGGTACGGTGACGCGGCACACTCATCGCCACCACGGCCATTCCCACGACCGCGACATTCAGCCGAGCCGGCTGATCAAGGTCGAGCAGGACATCCTGGCGAAGAACGACCGCTTCGCCGCCGTCAACCGCCAGCTCTTCGCGGCGTCCGGCACCCTGACGCTCAACCTCATGTCCAGCCCCGGTTCCGGCAAGACCACGCTGCTGGTCCGCACCCTGACCGACCTCCGGGAAACCCGGCCCATGGCCGTCATCGAAGGCGACCAGCAGACGAATTTCGACGCCGAGCGCATTCGGGCGACCGGCGTTCCCGCCATCCAGGTCAACACCGGCAAAGGCTGCCATCTGGACGCGCAGATGGTGACCCAGGCGCTCGGCGTGCAACCGGCCCCGCGTGACGGGGTGCTGTTCATCGAGAATGTCGGCAATCTAGTCTGTCCCGCCGGTTTCAATCTCGGCGAGTCGAAGCGCGTCGTCGTGATCTCGGTGACGGAAGGGGAGGACAAGCCGCTAAAATATCCTGATATGTTCGCCACCGCCGACCTCATGATCGTCAACAAAACGGATCTGCTGCCGCATCTCAGCTTCGATCTGCCCCGGCTGATCGAAGGCGCCTGGCAGGTCAAACCCGGCCTCGAGGTGATCGAGCTGTCCTCGACCACGGGCGCCGGGCTCGACCGCTGGTACGATTGGCTCGGGTCGCACCAGCCATCGTCTCCTTCGGTCCCCGCGTAAGGAAGCCTCCCATGTGTCTCGCTCTGCCCGCCCGGATCACTGAAATCCATGACGATGACTCCGCCACGGTGACATTGGGCGGAGTCCGCAAGCAGGTTTCGCTCGCCCTGGTCGAGAACGCCGAAGTCGGCGACTACGTCATCGTCCATGTCGGCTACGCCTTGTCGAAGCTCGATCCCGCTGAGGCGGAACGGACGCTGGCGCTGCTGACGTCGCTGGATGCCGGTGCGGCGGCATGAAATACGTCGACGAGTACCGCGACGGCGCGCTGGCATCCCGGATCGCCGCCGCCATCGCGGCGGAGGCCGATCCCTCCCGCCGGTACTCCATCATGGAGTTCTGCGGCGGCCATACCCACGCGATCTGCCGCTACGGCATCGAAGACCTGCTGCCCGCCAACGTCGATATGATCCACGGCCCCGGCTGCCCGGTCTGCGTGCTGCCGATCGGCCGGCTCGACATGGCGATCGACCTCGCCCGCCGTGGGGAAGTCATCCTGTGCGCCTATGGCGACATGATGCGGGTGCCGGGCAGCGACCGCACCAGCCTGACCAAGGCGCGTGCCCAGGGCGCCGATATCCGCATGGTCTACGGCAGCGCCGATGCGCTGCGTCTGGCCCAGGAGAACCCCGGCCGCGAAGTCGTCTTCTTCGCCATCGGTTTCGAGACGACGACGCCGACCTCGGCCGTCGCGATCAAGCAGGCGGCGGCACTCGGCCTTCGCAACTTCAGCGTCTTCGCCAACCATGTCCTGACGCCGTCGGCCATTCAGGCGATCCTGGACAGTCCGGAGGTGGCATCCTCCGGCGCCGTCCGCGTCGATGCCTTCATCGGCCCCGGTCATGTCAGCACGATCATCGGCTCCGCCCCCTACGAGCGCTTCGCCCGCGACTACCGCCGCCCCATCGCCGTTTCCGGTTTCGAGCCGCTCGACATCATGCAGTCGATCCTGATGCTGGTCCGCCAGCTCAACGAAGGCCGCTGCGAGGTCGAGAACCAGTTCAGCCGCGCGGTGACGCGCGACGGCAACGCCAAGGCGCAAGCCCTGGTCGATGAAGTCTTCGAACTCCGCGACAGCTTTGAGTGGCGCGGACTCGGCACCATCCCCGACAGCGCGCTACAGATCCGCGAAGCCTTCGCCGACTGGGACGCCGAGCGCCGCTGGCAGCTCCGCTACACGCCAGTAGCCGACAACAAGGCCTGTTCCTGCGGCAAGATCCTGCGCGGCGCCAAGAAGCCGCTCGACTGCAAGATCTTCGGCACCGTCTGCACCCCGGAAAACCCCATGGGCTCCTGCATGGTCTCCCCCGAAGGCTCCTGCGCCGCCTACTACCTCTACGGCCGCTGGCGCGATGCTCCCATCATGGCAGACAAGCAATGACCAACCGCCAGCCCTATACCCGCAAGCTCGACCTGAAGAACGGGCGGATCGACATGAGTCATGGCAGCGGCGGGAAGGCCATGGCTCAGCTTGTCGATGAGGTTTTCGTCAAGGCCTTCGCCAACCCGCTGCTGGAGCAGCGGAACGATCAGGCGATGTTCGAGGTTGCGGCGGGGCGGATGGTGGTGACGACCGACAGCTATGTCGTCTCGCCGCTGTTCTTCCCCGGCGGCGATATCGGTTCGCTGGCGGTCCACGGGACGGTCAACGATATCGCCATGGCCGGCGCCAAGCCGCTCTATCTGACGGCAGGCTTCATCATCGAGGAAGGCTTTGCCCTGAAGGACCTCGACCGCATCGTCACGGCGATGGCGGAAGCCGCGCGGGCCGCCGGAGTCGCCATCGTCACCGGCGATACCAAGGTGGTGGAGCGCGGCAAGGGCGATGGCGTCTTCATCAATACGACCGGCATCGGCGTGGTTCCGCCTGGGGTCAGCCCGTCCGGCGACCGAGCCCGTCCGGGCGACGCCGTTCTGGTCAGCGGCACGGTCGGCGACCACGGCGTCGCTGTTATGTCCACCCGCGAGGGGCTAAGCTTCGAAACCAGCATCCTGTCGGACAGCGCGGCGCTGCACGGCCTTGTCGCCGACATGGTCGCGGCGGTGCCCGGCATCCACGTCATGCGCGACCCGACCCGAGGCGGACTGGCGACCACGCTGAACGAAATCGCGCATCAGTCCGGCGTCGGCATGGTTCTGAATGAGGCCGCCGTTCCGGTTCGGGAGGAAGTCGCCGCCGCCTGCGAGCTGCTGGGCCTCGATCCCCTCTACGTCGCGAACGAGGGCAAGCTGGTGGCGATCTGCGCGCCCGAAGATGCCGAAACGTTGTTGAATGTCATGAAAAGTCATCCGCTCGGCGCCGATGCGTCGATCATCGGCACCGTGCGGGAGGACAGCCACCGCTTCGTCCAGCTGGAGACCACGTTCGGCGGCAAGCGGATCGTCGATTGGCTGGCGGGCGAACAGTTGCCACGAATCTGCTGACGACCACCTGAACGACTAACCGGCCAACCGACCGATCAGTAGTCGTGGTCGCATTTCTCCGGAAGTAGGGCCGGAGCCGGCAGGGTGCCGGCGAAGAAGCCCTTGATGGCGGCGACAGGATCGGTCTCGGAAGTCAGCACCGCCTGGATGTCCCGTGACGCACATTTCTTGATGAACTTCTCCCGCGCATTGCCGGTGATGACCACCTTGACCTCGTCCAGCGGATGCGGACCGTCGCTCTCGAAGACGTGGAAGATCTGGTCTTCGGCAAGGTGAAGGTCCTTTACCTTGACCGGCTCGGTACCGGCTTCGGCTTCATAGACCAGGAAGCTACGGCAGCGGCCGGCATGGGGGGTGACGGTTTCCAGGTCCAGGCTGGTCAGGGCGAAACGCATATCGGGTCTCCGGGCACACAAGCGATGCCCGAAAATGCCACGGCCCGCGCCCGGACATCATTGAGATGCCGCAAGCGCGGGCCGTCCTGGCGTTATGCCGCAGGCTGTCCTGCTCCCGAATTCAGTCCCGGATGATGCCTAGGATCTCGTGGGCCGCCTTGGGAATGTTGGTCCCTGGACCGTAGATCGCAGCAACGCCGGATTCGCGCAGGAAGTCGTAGTCCTGGGGCGGAATGACGCCGCCGCAGACGACGATGATGTCGTCCGAACCCGCCTTCTTCAGTTCCTCGATCAGCGACGGGACCAGAGTCTTGTGACCGGCGGCCTGGCTGGACACGCCGATGACATGGACGTCGTTCTCGATCGCCTGCCGCGCCGCCTCTTCCGGGGTCTGGAACAGCGGTCCGACATCGACGTCGAAGCCGATATCGGCGAAGGCGGTCGCGATCACCTTGGCGCCCCGGTCGTGACCGTCCTGGCCCATCTTGACCACCAGCATGCGCGGCCGGCGGCCTTCGGCCTCGGCGAAGTCGGCGACCTCCTTCTGGATGGCCGCGAAGCCCGCATCGCCCTCATAGGCAGCACCATAGACGCCGCTGACCGAGCGGATGACCGCACGGTGGCGGGTGAACACCGCCTCCAGCGCGTCGGAAATCTCGCCGACCGTCGCCCGTGCCCGCGTCGCCTTGACCGCGAGATCGAGCAGGTTGCCGGAACCGTCCCGCGCCGCCGCCGTCAGCGCGTCTAGGGACGCCCGCCATGCCGCCTCGTCGCGGCTGGCGCGGATCTGCTGGAGACGCGCCACCTGTTGCTCGCGGACGGCGGTGTTGTCGATGCTCAGGACATCGACCTTCTCGGGGTTGGCGACCCGGTACTTGTTGATGCCGACGACGACTTCCTCGGCCCGGTCGATCCGGGCCTGACGCTGGGCGGCGGCTTCCTCGATCTTCAGCTTCGGCATGCCGCTCTCGACCGCCTTGGTCATGCCGCCGAGGCCTTCGACCTCGTCGATCAGGGCCTGCGCGTGGGTCGCCAGCGAGTTGGTCAGCGCCTCGATGTAGTAGGAGCCGCCCAGCGGATCGACCACGTGCGGGATGCCGGTCTCTTCCGCGATGATGAGCTGCGTGTTGCGCGCGATGCGGGCGGAGAACTGGGTCGGCAGGCCCAGCGCCTCGTCATAGGCGTTGGTGTGCAGCGACTGGGTGCCGCCGAGCACGGCGGCCATCGCCTCGACCGTGGTCCGGATGATGTTGTTGTAGGGGTCCTGCTCGGTCAGCGACACGCCGGAAGTCTGGCAGTGGGTCCGCAGCGCCAGCGAGCGGGCGTCCTTCGGTTCGAAATTCTTCTCCATCAGCCGCGCCCACAGCAGCCGGGCGGCGCGCAGCTTGGCGATCTCCATGAAGAAGTTCATGCCGATCGCGAAGAAGAACGACAGGCGCGGAGCGAACTGATCGACCTTCAGGCCCTTGGACTTGGCGGCGCGGACGTATTCCAGACCGTCGGCCAGCGTGAAGGCCAGTTCCTGCACGGCGGTGGCGCCGGCTTCCTGCATGTGGTAGCCGCTGATCGAGATCGAGTTGAAGCGCGGCATGTTCAGCGCCGTGTACTCGATGATGTCGGCGACGATCCGCATGCTGGGTTCGGGCGGGTAGATATAGGTGTTGCGGACCATGAACTCCTTCAGAATGTCGTTCTGAATGGTCCCGGCCAGCTTGTCCTGGCTGACGCCCTGCTCTTCCGCCGCGACGATATAGCCCGCCAGCACCGGCAGCACGGCGCCGTTCATGGTCATCGACACGGTCATCTTGTCCAGCGGGATATCCGCGAACAGGATCTTCATGTCCTCGACGCTGTCGATCGCGACGCCCGCCTTGCCGACGTCGCCGACGACGCGCGGATGATCGCTGTCGTAGCCGCGATGGGTCGCGAGGTCGAAGGCGACCGACAGGCCCATCTGACCGGCAGCCAAGTTCGCCTTGTAGAACTTGTTGCTCTCCTCCGCCGTGGAGAAACCGGCATATTGCCGGATCGTCCAGGGCCGGTGGGAGTACATGGTCGCCCGTGGCCCACGGGTATAGGGCGCGAAGCCGGGAAGCGTTTCCAGCTCCAGCCCCGCCAGATCGTCCGCCGTATAGAGCGGCTTGACGGGAATGCCTTCCGGCGTGTTCCAGACGAGGGTGTCCGGCGAGGCGCCCCCGGTGTCCTTGGTTGCCAGCGTGGTCCAGTCGGCCAGCGTCTTCTTGGGGAAATCAACCATGGGACAATACCTCCGGGGCCAGCTTCGTTCTAACAACAGGATTCAGGTGTCAGTTTAACAGGTGTCAACCGCCGATGCCGCCCTGCGACCGGCGGGCAACCACCGCCCAGGACGCCTGCATCAGGGCCGCACCCAGGGCGGTCTTCAGCAGGGTCGCGGCGATGAAGGGCGTCAGCCCGACGGCGATGGCCTTCTCGGCGCCGAACAGCACCGCAAGCCATGCGACGCCGGGGACGAACAGCAGGACATGGCCGACCGACATGGCAACCAGCGCCTTGACCGGGCTGCGGTCCCAGCCGCGTTCGGCCAGCCAGCCGATCAGACCGGCGGCCATGACGAAGCCGGCGAGATAGCCGGCGGTCGGACCGGTCATATAGGCGAAACCGGCGCCCGCCCCGGCGAAGACCGGCAGACCCGCCAGACCTTCGGCCAGATAAAGCAGGACGGTCGCCGTCGCGAGACGGCTGCCATAGGCCATGCCGATCATCATGATGGCAAGGCTTTGCAGGGTCATCGGCACCGGCCAGAACGGGACCTGGGCCTTGGCCGCTAGCGCCAGCAGCAGGCTGCCGGCGATGGCGAAGCCGGCGGACCGGATCAGGCTGTTGCCGGGAGCCAGCGTGTCCAGCAGCGTCGGATGGGTCGCGGAATGAGACGTCATGGAGAAACCCCTTGCTCTACACTTCAGCGATCAGGCGAACTCGATGATGATCTGATCCACCGCAAGGCTGCTGCCCGGCTCGGCATGGATCTTCGCCACCTTGCCATCCTGCTCGGCGCGCAGAAGGTTTTCCATCTTCATCGCCTCGACGACGGCCAGTTCCTGGCCTGCCTTGATCTCCTGACCCACTTCGACCGCGACGCGGGCAAGCAGGCCCGGCATCGGGGAGAGCAGGAACTTGGACATGTCGGGCGGCAGCTTGACCGGCATCAGGTCGGCCAATTGCGCGGCGCGCGGCGACAGGACCTGCGCCTTCATCTCGGCGCCGGCATGGATCAGGCGATAGCCGGTCCCAAGACGGTCGAGCTGGATCGACAGCGGGCGGTAGTTGACCGTGCCGTTCCACAGCGGCTGGCCGATCT
Organism: Skermanella sp.; assembly: GCF_059503625.1. Lineage (NCBI taxonomy): Bacteria > Pseudomonadati > Pseudomonadota > Alphaproteobacteria > Rhodospirillales > Azospirillaceae > Skermanella > Skermanella sp. The sequence continues at coordinate 9,568 of NZ_JCACHA010000557.1, read as the reverse complement.
CCCACGAGCCGCGAACCTCGAAGCGCTTCCCGCCGAACACCACGTCGTAGCCGTCGTCCAACGCCTCGACCGTGCAGGGATGGTTGGTCCGCTCGGTACGCACCACCCAGTCGCGCGCCACCTTGTGACGGCCCCCGGCCTGCTGGCCGCTGATCGTCCCGGCCCGCTGCTCGACCTGAAGCTGGATGGCGGCAGCCACCGCCATCAGGCGTTCGTTGGTGTCGGTATCGAGCGACAGGCCATGGAAGCCGTCGGGGAACTCCTCGGCGATGAAGTTGGTCGTCAGCCGGCCTTCGACAAAGCGCGAGTGGTTCATCAGCGCCGACAGGAAGCTGATGTTGTGCGCGACGCCCCGGATCTGGAACTTGTCCAGCGCTTCCCGCATGTGGTGGATGGCGCTGTTGCGGTCGGCGCCCCGGCTGACCAGCTTGGCGATCATCGGGTCGTAGAACATGCTGATCTCGCCGCCGTCATAGACGCCGGTATCGACACGGGTATGCTCGTCCTCGGCCGGCGGGATGTAGCGGGTCAGGCGGCCGGTGGAGGGCAGGAAGCCGCGGGTCGGGTCCTCGGCATAGACGCGCGCCTCGATCGACCAGCCGTTCAGCTCGATGTCGCTCTGCTGGAACTTCAGCTTCTCGCCGGCGGCGACGCGAATCATCTGCTCGACCAGATCCAGCCCGACGACCATCTCGGTCACCGGATGCTCGACCTGAAGCCGGGTGTTCATCTCCAGGAAGTAGAAGTTCCGGTTGGCATCGACGATGAACTCGACCGTGCCGGCCGACTTGTATTCCACGGCCTTGGCCAGGGCGACGGCCTGCTCGCCCATCGCCTTGCGGGTCTCGGGGTCGATGAAGGGGCTCGGCGCCTCCTCGATCACCTTCTGGTGGCGGCGCTGGATCGAGCATTCGCGCTCGCCCAGGTACAGAACATTGCCGAAGCTGTCGCCCAGCACCTGGATCTCGATGTGGCGGGGCTGCTCGATGTACTTCTCGACGAACACGCGGTCGTCGGCGAAGCTGGAGCGCGCCTCGTTGCTGGCGGAGCGGAAGCCTTCGCGGGCTTGCTCGTCGTTCCAGGCGACGCGCATGCCCTTGCCGCCGCCGCCGGCCGACGCCTTGATCATCACCGGATAGCCGATGCCGCTGGCGATGCGGGCGGCTTCGTTCTCATCTGCGATGACGCCGAGATAGCCGGGGACGGTGTTGACGCCGGCATCGCGCGCCAGCTTCTTCGACTCGATCTTGTCGCCCATCGCGCCGATGGCGCGGACGTCGGGACCGATGAAGGTGATGCCGTTGGCCTTCAGCGCTTCGCAGAACTCGGCCTTTTCCGACAGGAAGCCGTAGCCGGGATGGACCGCCTGGGCGCCGGTGCGCTTGCAGGCTTCGATGATGCGGTCGGCGACCAGGTAGCTCTGGGCGGACGGGCCGGGGCCGATCAGCACCTTTTCGTCGGCCATCTCCGCATGCAGCGCGTTGGCGTCGGCTTCGGAATAGACGGCGACCGTCTTGATGCCCATGCGCCGCGCCGTCTTGATGACGCGGCAGGCGATTTCACCACGGTTGGCGATCAGGATCTTTGTGAACATGGTGGCGGCGCCTTCAGAGCGGGAGGTTGTCGTGCTTCTTCCAGGGATTCTCGAGCTGCTTGTTCTTCAGCATGGCGAGAGCCCTGGAGACGCGGCGCCGGGTCCCATGGGGCATGATCACGTCGTCGATATAGCCGCGGCTGCCGGCGACGAACGGGGTCGCGAACTTCTGGCGGTATTCCTCGGTGCGCTGCTCGATCTTTTCCGGATCGCCGATGTCGGCGCGGAAGATGATCTCCACGGCGCCCTTCGGCCCCATGACCGCGATTTCGGCGGTCGGCCACGCATAGTTGACGTCGCCGCGCAGGTGCTTGGACGCCATGACGTCGTAGGCGCCGCCATAGGCCTTGCGGGTGATGACGGTGACCTTGGGAACGGTCGCCTCGGCATAGGCGAACAGCAGCTTGGCGCCGTGCTTGATGATGCCGTTGTATTCCTGCGAAGTACCCGGCAAAAAGCCCGGAACGTCGACAAAGGTCACTATCGGGATGTTGAAGGCGTCGCAGAACCGGACGAAGCGGGCCGCCTTGATGGCGGACTGGATGTCCAGGCAGCCGGCCAGCACCATCGGCTGGTTCGCCACGATCCCGACGGAACCGCCGTTGATGCGGGCGAAACCGGTCAGGATGTTCTTCGCGTAGTCGGGCTGGATCTCGAAGAAGTCCGATTCGTCCACGACCTTCAGGATCAGCTCCTTCATGTCGTAGGGCTTGTTCGGGTTGGCCGGGACCAGCGTGTCGAGCGAGAAGTCGTCACGGTTGGCGGGATCGGCGGTCACCCGGACCGGCGGCTTCTCGCGGTTCGACAGCGGCAGGAAGTCGATGAAGCGCCGGGTCTGGAGCAGCGCTTCCACGTCGTTCTCGAACGCCAGATCGGCGACGCCGGACTTCGCGGTATGGGTGACGGCGCCGCCCAGTTCCTCGGCGGTGACGATCTCGTGGGTCACCGTCTTGACCACGTCGGGACCGGTCACGAACATGTAGGAGCTGTCCTTCACCATGAAGATGAAGTCGGTCATGGCCGGTGAGTACACGGCGCCGCCGGCGCACGGACCCATGATCAGCGAGATCTGCGGGACGACGCCGGACGCCATCACGTTGCGCTGGAACACCTCGGCGTAGCCGCCGAGCGATGCGACGCCTTCCTGGATGCGGGCGCCGCCGCTGTCGTTCAGGCCGATCACCGGGGCGCCGACCTTCAGCGCCTGATCCATGACCTTGCAGATCTTCTCGGCGTGGGCTTCCGACAGGGAGCCGCCGAACACGGTGAAGTCCTGCGAGAAGACGAAGACCAGACGGCCGTTGACGGTGCCGTGGCCGGTGACGACGCCGTCGCCGGGGACCTTCTGCTCGTGCATGCCGAAATCGGCGCAGCGATGCTCGACGAACATGTCCCATTCCTCGAATGAGCCTTCGTCCAGCAGCAGCTCGATGCGCTCGCGGGCGGTCAGCTTGCCCTTGGCGTGCTGGCTTTCGACCCGCCGCTCACCACCGCCGGCCCGCGCCGCGGCGCGCATCTGTTCGAGCCTCGCAAGAACTTCCTGCATGATCCGTCGTTTCCCCCGTACTACCCGCCACCTGAACGCACGCGCACCAGAGCCGTCATCGGCTTCTCAGAACGGCAGCGCACCTTATTTGCATCCTTGGCAGGCATGCAACGTTTGTCAGTTAACAAAAGAGCGAACTTGCAAACTACTTCGCCAGGAACGACAATCACCTTGCGAAGTTTGCGAATTTTTAGACATAGACGAGTATGCAAAAGAAGCTGTTTCTTGGTTACAAGCTGCGCCGCCTGCGCGAGCAGCGCGCCCTTACCCAGGCCGCGCTGGCGAAGCAGCTCGAGCTGTCGCCAAGTTACCTCAACCAGATCGAAAACAACCAGCGGCCTTTGACGCTGCCGGTGCTGCTGCGCATCGCCAGCATCTTCGAGATCGATCTTGCCACGTTCGTCGAGGACGAGGAAGCGCGTCTGGTTTCCGACCTGCGGGAAGCGCTGGCCGATCCGCTGTTCACCGGCGGCGCTCCCGGCACCGCCGAGCTTCGCAACGCCACCGCCGCCTCGCCCGAACTGGCGCGCCGCGCCCTGGTCCTCCACCACGCCTATCAGAAGCTCCAGGAGCGGGTGCAGTCGCTGGCTGAAACGCTGTCCAGCCACGAGCGGGGACAGGCGCTGGCCGGCCCGCAGTTCCCCTATGAAGAAGTGCGTGACTACTTCCACTACTCCAACAACTATGTCGGCCCGCTCGACGAAGCGGCGGAAAAGCTGTCGGAACAGGAGGGTTTCCGTCCGGCCGACATGCAGGTTGACCTGATGCGGCACCTGAAGGACCGGCACGACGTCCGCGTCAAGATCATCGCCGACCACGACGGCGAGTCGGCGATGCGGATCTACGACAAGGCCAGCGGCACGCTGTACCTGTCGGCCCTGCTGAGCGGCCCCAGCCGCGCCTTTCATCTGGCGCATCAGATAGCTTTGCTGGGACAAAGCGACGCCATCGAGCAACTGATCGGCCAAGCGAACTTCACGACCGAGGACGCGAAATCCATCTGCCGCGTCGGGCTGGCGAACTATTTCGCCGGCGCGCTGGTGATGCCCTACCGCGCCTTCGCGACCCAGGCCCGCGCCGTCCGCCACGATATCGAGCAGTTGCAGAGCCGCTTCGGCGTCAGCTTCGAACAGGTCTGCCACCGGCTCAGCACCCTGCAACGGCCGGGTGCGCGCGGCGTGCCGTTCTACTTCGTCCGCGTCGATATGGCGGGCAACATCACCAAGCGCCACAGCGCCACCCGCTTCCACTTCGCCCGCTTCGGCGGAGCCTGCCCGCTGTGGAACGTCCACGAGGCCTTCGCCCAGCCGGGCAAGATCCTGGTCCAGCTGGCCCGGATGCCGGACAACGTCGCCTATATCTGCGTCGCGCGCAGCGTCACCAAGCGCGCCGGCGCCTATCTGAAGCCGACCCGTCAGTTCGCCATCGGGCTTGGCTGCGAAGCGGCCTATGCGTCGGAGGTGGTCTATTCCGCCGGGCTGGACACCAGCAACGCCGACGCCGCCGTGCCGATCGGCGTCAGTTGCCGCATCTGCGAGCGCGCCGACTGCCAGCAGCGCGCCTTCCCCCCGATCGGCAGCCACCTGACGGTCAACGAACACCACCGCAGCTTCGTGCCCTACCTGTTCACGCAGGGGGGGGAGGAGACCGGTGGAGCAGGAGCGCCGAACGGCGTGGTCGAGGGCGTCGGGGGCTGACGTAGAGTCCGGCGGGGTTGCAGGGCGAGAAACCCAGCCTTTTTCACACATCAAGCCGACGATCACCATCGATGACTGTCGCACGGACCATTGTTATCCGAAATTTCGTGTAAAATAAGCAACAACTTTCTGCATGGTTTAGCTCTGTTTATCTCGGATTAGAAATAAATACAGTTCGTCATCTTCACAGCAGATGTGATTAATAGAAAACGCTGGCATTCTTGAATTGCCGAACCACCAACTACGATCACGCCATCAATAATGCTGGGTCCTCGCAGAAAGCACTTCGGACAATCAACTAACCACCCAAGGGAACGGACAATGAAAAGGCAAGTGCTCTTTGGCTTTTGCTTGGCTGTAGCTTCAGTACTCTGTGCATCTCCCGGATATGCCAAAAACGGGGCGGACGACCAAACTCCTGATCCGCCAAATTCTCAATCGTTCTCGCCAGGAGGCTGCAAAGGCCTTCCCAATCACACCGCACTCCTGAAAGCCCTCAAGGCATCGGTGGCGCCAGCCAAGAGGAATGGCGGGTTCGACCTGCAGATGTGGGCGACGATCGTGGATCGGGACGGTTTCGTCTGCGCCGTCGCCTTCTCCGGCGCCGACCGCGAGGACCAGTGGCCAGGCAGCCGCGTCATTTCCGCCCAGAAAGCCCACACAGCCAACGCCTTCAGCCTGGACGGCCTAGCTCTTTCAACCGCCAATCTTTATACAGCGGTACAGCCGGGCGGATCGCTGTTCGGCCTTCAGGAAAGCAACCCCGTCGATCCGCAAGCCGCCTACAAGGGCGACCCGAAAAACTACGGAACGCCGCAGGACGGCATGGTCGGCAAGAAGGTTGGCGGCATCAACGTGTTCGGCGGCGGTCTTGGACTCTATACCAGTGCCGGAAAGGTGGTTGGGGGCCTTGGCGTCAGCGGCGATAGCTCCTGCGCCGACCACAATGTGGCTTGGCGCTTGCGGAAGGCGCTCGGCCTTGACAAGAACGGGACCGGCCCTGCCGGCGTAAGCTCCGCCGGTACCGACGCCATCGTATACGATATCATTCTGTCACAGGGCGTCTTCACGAGCCCGAGCGGTTGGGGGCATCCGGACTGCAAGCCGTCAGCCAAGGGCGTTGCACTGGAAATCGGCTCCGGCGTTGTCGGATCGAGCCTGACGGCCGAATAGCTTTCAGCGAGCCAGCAACATTCGCTTGCGTCCAATCCGGATCGGCCCCGCCGATCCGGATTGGATCAGCAGCACTCGACTTCCAGAACCCGTAGCAATTCCAGTCCTTCCTTGTCGCCGTGCTCTTCGAACAACTCATCGAGATAGCAGACGTGGGAGCATAGCAGGCAAAGCTGATCGGCCTTGCGCTTGGCCGGCTCCAACTCAGCATGGGCGAGCTTGACCTTGAAGGCTTCCCAGAACTTGTTGGTCTTGGTGGGGTCGTCGATGTGCCGGCGGATCGCTTCCACCAGACGCAGGCTGTTGGCCGTGCAGTCAATCCCGGCGAAGCTGGTGTAGCGGTCGGTCGTGCTGGCGGTATCGTCCATGGCGGCTGTTTCCCAACTGAAAGGCGCGTTTCCATACCGCCGCCAGCCGCACGCTGTCGATGCGGCACCGTGCCCTTCCGCCAAGGTTCGGGACGTCAGGTCATACCACGCCCGGATAATCAATTCCCGCGGCCTCGACCCCCATATCGAAAGCGTACGATCCGAAAATCCAAGGACCAAGCCAATGAAACATGGCCTCAAGAAAGCGGCCCCCCTGCTGGTGGGCGCCGCGATGCTGACGGCCTGTGCCGGATTGAACCCGCCGCAGCAGGCGGCGACCGATCCGGCCTATCAAGCGCGTCTGGACCAGTTCACCAACCATCGCTGCAACGACCGCACCGCCGGAGCCTTGCAGGGCGCCGGCATCGCCGCCGACAGCGTCACGGAACTTTACTATACCAAAATCCTCGACACGACGAACGACAGGATTTCACGCTACATCGCCTGGATGCGGCTGGCCGGCCAGCCCGGCCAGCTGGTGGTCGAGAACGACGGCATGACCTGCCGCGCCATCCAGATCTACACCCGGTACGGGGCCAAGGTGGAAGGCGTCTCATCCTACTGATTCCAAGCGCCGGAGAAATTGACATGTAAAACTAAAGTTGCCGCGTAGGTCGGTCTAAAGCGAAGCGGCAGCCGACATAGACGCGCCTGCTTGTCGGCTGCCGCTTCGCTTTAGACCGACCTACGGCGCAAACGTCTTCACGAGGCAACTTCTTCGGCGCTCGGTATGAATTACCCGGCGAAAACTCCAGCCTCACCCCAGCGGCCCTGCCGCCCGGCTCCTGACCGCCGTTCCGCCTCGCTCAGGCAGCGGGCAAGCTCCGGATTGCGCGGGTTCAGCGAACGGGCCTCGGCATGGGCCGCCAAGCCTTCCTCGAAGCGGCCCTGGGCGTCCAGGGCGAGCGCCAGATGATGGTGGAAATGGGCGTGCCGGGGGGCGGATGCGATGGCGGCGCGCTGCGCCGCCTCCGCCCTGCCATGCCGTCCCTGCCCGGCGTACAGCAGCCCCAGCTGATGGTGGACCGCAGCGCTGCCGGAAGCATCCGAGAGGGCTGCGGTCAGGGTTTCCTCCGCCTCCTCGTCCCTGCCCTGCCGGGCCAGCGCCATGCCGAGATGCAGATGGTAGATCGCCCGGTCGGGAGCCAGCCTCAGCGCCCGCCGGTGCGCGGCCTCCGCCTTGATGAAGGCGCCTTCCTGCTGGTCGATCAGGCCGATGTCGTCATGGGCCGCGTCGGCATCCGGGTGGAGGACGAGGCAGCGGCGCAGCCGTGCCCGAGCCTCCTTCATCATCCCCGCCACGCGCAGCCGGCGTCCGTCGAGCAGGGCATCCGCCGCATCGCCGGCCTCGAACAGGCCGCCTTCCAGCGGCAGCATCGAGGGCAGCGTGCCGTCGCGGACATAGCCGTCGATCAGGGGCTTCCAGGCTTCGAAGCGATGGAGCATGGCCGGCACCTCGTGCCCGACGCCGCGCAGGCTCCGCACATTGACGCCCTCCAGATGAGCAACGCGCCGGGCACAGTGGACATCGATCAGGTCGGACTCGCCGAAGATGATATCGGTCTTCCGACCGGCGGAAGGCAGGCCGAGGAAAGGCAGCAGGTCGTCGAAGCCCGTGTCGGGCCGGCTGCCGATATAGGCGCGGCTCCGGCTGCCGGGCAGTTTCAGCAGGGTTTCCGGCCCGATCGCCAGGATGTGGTCGGCATTGACCAGCGTCCCGAACAGCAGGGCCGCATACGCGCCCATCGAGTTGCCGACGCACATGACGGAACGCGGCGCTACATCCTGCATGACGATGCGGATGCCGTCGGCGGCGGCCTCGATCCCGTCGCCGATGCCGGGAATGCCGTCCTGGTACCAGCGATTGCCGGGAATGTTCACGAACAGCTTGTTGACGGCGATATCCCGGAACGTCCCGTAGAACGAGAAGCGTCCCGGCTTCTCGTTGATGTGGGAGAACACGATGACCAGACGGTCGGAACCTGGACACAGTTCGAGCTTGTGCCACTCGCCGCCGTCCGCAGCGGGCCGTTCCATAACGGGCGAAACTCCGGCTTCCGACATGCCCAAATCCTGAAACCGCGAAGTCCCCAGTCTTGCAGCGCCGGGTTAACGCTCCGCATACGCTGCGGTGACAAAGCTGTAACCGGAGAGGCTCACCCGAAGAATAACGAAGGCCGCCGGGATCGCTCCCGGCGGCCTCGTCATGATGAAGCGGCGATAGTTACTGCTTGGCGTCGGAGAAGATATACCGGTTCTTCGTTTACGGCCGGAAGAGAGCGCCGATCACCAGCGTCATCACGGCGATGACGATCGGATACCAGAGCCCGTAATAGATGTCGCCGGTCTGCGCGATCATGGCGAAGGCCGTCGCCGGCATCAGGCCGCCGAACCAGCCGTTGCCGATATGGTAGGGCAGCGACATGCCGGTATAGCGGATGCGGGTCGGGAACAGTTCGACCAGCGCCGCCGCGATCGGTCCGTAGACCATGGTGACCAGGATCACCAGGAAGGTCAGCACCAGGACCAGCGTGAAGGGCTGGGCGCGGAAGATGTCGAAGAAGCCGGACAGCTTGACGATCTCCGGATTGCCCGCCGTCGGATAGCCGGCGGCGGCCAGCGCGTCGCCGACCGACTTGTTGAAGGCGGCTGGCGTCGACTTGGCCGCGTCGCCGCTCAGCTTCGCCGCATCGTAGGCGGTGAACTCCGCACTGCCGGCACCGCCGACCCGGATCACCGCCGCACTGCCGGGAGGACCGCTCTCGATCGAGTAGTTGACCGAGTTCCGGGCCAGGAACGCCTTGGCGATGTCGCACGAATTGGTGAACTTGGACGTGCCGGTCGGATTGAACTGGAACGAGCAGTCGTTAGGGTCGGCGATCACCGTGACCGGCGTCGATTGCTGGGCCTGATGCAGCATCGGGTTGGCGGTCGCCGTGATCAGCTTGAAGACGGGGAAGTACGACACAGCCGCGATCAGGCAACCGGCCAGGATGATCGGCTTTCGCCCGATCTTGTCCGACAGCGTGCCGAAGACGATGAAACCGCCGGTGCCCAGGATCAGCGACCATGCGATCAGGACGTTGGCGGTGAACAGGTCCACCCGCAGGATGTTCTGAAGGAAGAACAGCGCGTAGAACTGCCCAGTGTACCAGACGACCGCCTGCCCCGCGACGAGACCGAATAGGGC
>NZ_JCACHA010000556.1:12201-24697 GCF_059503625.1 Skermanella sp. | reverse complement strand
CCGTCTGCCTCGACGCGGTAGTCGCCGGCTATGCCCGGCTGATGCTCGCGGATGACGGGGTGGGGATGCCGGAATGGTCATCGCAACAGCCGGCAACGGCACGGGGCTTCGGCCTTACCCTGATTCCCATGCTGGCACAGCAGTTAGACGGTCAATTTCGCTGGGATCGCGCCAAGGGTACGCGGGCGACGATGATCTTTCCGGTCTGACGCCATGATTTGGCGGGCCGTGGTTTCGCCCTGTGAAACCCCGATCAACCAGGCGCGGCATCGGCGATCTTCTCCAGTCACCTGGCGACTGCAACCGTTTGCCGCACTCTCCCCGGCGGTTCGCGCGACGACATGTGACCGGAGTTTTCGGCGGCGGAATCCCGGTGCCCGGCGGAACCTATGAACCGCCATCCTGTTGGCGGAAAAGCTTATAACCGCGCAAGGCGCGGGCCGTAGCGGGACCTGCCGGCAGACCCCGAAACCGCCGGCGGCTCGGACCTAGCGGCGCCGGGAGCCGCGAAGGTCGTCGGCCACACTTCACGAAAAGGTCGTGATTTGCGGCGGCGCCCTGCCGGACTTCGGCCTCTACTGCCTCAACACGGCCCGCGCGATCACCGGGGAGGAGCCAGTGGAAGTCTTCGCCCGCATCTTCAATCCCCAGGGCGACGACCGCTACCGCGCGGTCGAGGAGACCATCGCCTTCATGCTGCGTTTCCCATCCGGCGCCATGGCCAACTGCTCGGCCAGCTACGGCGCCCATGAAAGCAAGGATCTGCGGGTGCGGCTGGAGAAAGGCTGGATCGACCTGGAAAACGCCTTCGCGTACGAAGGTCAGCAGATGCGCGTCGCGCAACGCGGCGGCAAGGCGGAGGCGATCGACACCGTGCGCATGCCGCAGCAGAACCAGTTCTCCCTTGAAATCGACCATATAGCGGTCCCGAACCCAGCCAGCAGGGCTGAGGCGCCGGGGCGGAGAGTTCTTGGCTTCTTAGACGGATCGAAGGTGGCAAAGGCTGACGCCACGGCCTGCTGTCCGCGGCGTCAGCAGTTCCCTGCGGAGTCGGGTCAGCCCGGCGCGCCCGAGCTGGTCTTGGGCTGCGGCTTCTCGGTGGTGCCGGCCTCCTGCGAAACCTGCCCGGGCTTGTTGCCGCGGTTGGTTTCAGCGGGGTTATGGACGGCATTGGGTCCCTGATCGTTGGGCGGGTTGGCCTTGGGATCGGTGTTGCCGCCGACCCGATGGAAATCGTCGCGATCCTCGTGCATCGTTTTTCTCCCTGAACGGGGTTGAGAAGGAATAGGCAAGGACCAACAGGAGCCGCACCGCCGTAGTTCCCCGGCCATATTCACGATAGGACGGCGCATGGATGCACCATGGGAATTTGCATCCGCTCAACGGGCAGGCTTGACGATGCGGTAAAGCACGAACTCCCGTCCGGAGGTGATCGGGGTCAGCGTTCCGGGCAGCGGGTCCTGCCAGCCGTCTGGTGGATACATGATGTAGAGGTAATCGAAGTCGGTGGTCCAGTTCCTCCAGTAGATCGGCTTGGACGGATCGGATGGACCTTGTGGAAGCGTGCCGCGAGCGGCGCTCACCAGGTCCGCGACCGGGACCGGCCGCCCTTCCATGACATCGATGCCGCTATACGCCGGACGGGGCCGATGTTCAGCGCTGTGCCGGTACGCTCGCATCGCGCCAGTCGGCCACCTGGATCACCCCGCCATCCCGATCCATGTCGGTTTCCGGCATCGGCGCCGGGCTGGCGGCGGGGGCCGGCCGATCGGGGATATCCATTTTGGCCATCTTCACGGCAAACCGTTTCCGGATCTCGCCGAGCGTCGCCGGACGCCCTCTTATCTTGAAGATCCCCGGGTTCGCCTTGGCCTCCTTGGGAAACATCCAGGCACCGGTCAAGTCCGGCGTGCTCTCGGCCGCCCTGAGGAAGCGCGCCGCTTCGGTCACGCCGAAGAAGTGGCTCAGATAGGTCTCGGTTTCCGTGACGGGCCGCCCCAGCAGCTTTTCGAGGCGGCGCGTGTTGTCGACGGTCAGCTCCGCTGCCAGAAAGGCGCTCAGCCTGGCGTCCTTGCGCAGGGCCAGGATCCGTTCGCGGATGCGGAGATCGTCGACGATGGGTTCGTCCAGCGAGCCCCGGCGAATATGCCGGGCAAGCCCGCCAAGTCCGTATTTGTGGCCGTCGCTCTCGACCTTCGAGAGCCAGGTTGCTTCGATGAACTGGTAGAGGCCCGTTGCCGAACTCGTCGTCGCCTTGGCCGTGGCGTCGAAGCCGGATTCCAATCCGGCCATGGCGCGCATCAGGCGGGCCGGAGCCCCGACCGTGGCGGCGGCTTCGTCTATCATCGCGAGGGTTCGGGCCTGCCTGTCGAGGCGGGAAATGAGGGTTCCGATACCGGTCGTATCAGCGCCGGCGCTTTCCTTCCCCGCCGATGCGTTCCGGCGGGAAAGCGCCCTTTGCGGATCGACCGTTTCCTCGGCGAACCCGAACGAGTCGTCTTCCCGTTCACCGGACTCCGCGAGTATGTCGTCCAGTGTCCTGGCTTGCCCCGGACTTTGCGCCAGCATCAGGGTCATCCGGCCGATCTGATGGGCCGAACCGATCGCGGCGCCGAGAACGACCAGCGACAGGGCTGCCCGCCGGGCATATGCCGCCGGAAGATCGAAAGGCTTGGAGCCGCGTCGGGAGAACGCCCTGATACCGATCGTTCCGGCACCGGTCAGCTTCGCGAAGAGGTCTTTCAAGGGGAGGTGGATTGCCTTCATGACGCTTCCTCCGTCGTCGGGCCGATCTGCCCGATGTCCGTCAGGGCATCGAGACCGCAGGGGGAGCGTGATCTCGACAACGACAAATGTTCATGCTTTGTTCTTTCGAAGCCGACACTACACAGGTTCGCGGAACCCGGCAATTAACCAAATAGGATAGGCCGGCGCCGCTTGTCGCAGATCCGCGCGACGTCTCTCATTCGATCACCGTGTCGGCTTGAGCGAGCAGGGCAGGTGGAATTTCCAGATCCAGCGCTTTTGCCGACTTTAGGCTGATGACGAGCTCGAACTTGATTGGAAGCTGAATCGGCAGATCGGCAGCCTTTTCTCCCTTGAGGATCCGATCGACATACACCGCCGCACGGCGGAAGAGATCGGGAATATCGGCGCCGTAGGACATCAAGGCTCCGGTTTCGACAAGCCGCGCCTGCTCGGCGACGACCGCAATCTTAAACGACGCAGCCGTGCGGCCGATCGTGTCCGCCAAGGTGTGGGTCAGGAAATCCCGGATGACGATGACAGCGTCGCCGCCCTGCTCCCGCAGCGATCGGAACAGGTCCGCGACCTCATCGGGCGAGGTCGATTGCAATCTTAGGCGTACGGTACGCAGGCCCTGGATCCGGGCTGATGTTTCGGTCTGTATGCCCCAATCGCGAAACACAGGGTCCGTGGCATTATGGAGGATGCCGACGACGGTGGATTTGGGAAGCGCCTCGCGGAGAACTTCGATACGCTTCGCGGCAAGCTCCTCGCCAAAATATGAGAAGCCCGTCACGGTGCCACCGGGCCTGGCGAGACTGGCGAACAGGCCGTGATCGCCGCCCGCCGCCGGCAAGCCGATCGCCACGATCGGGATCTCCGTGGCAACGCGGATTGAGCGTGTGGCCGCCGGCCCAGGTGCAACGAAGCAGTCGACGGGTTTCCCTGCCATCTCCCGGATGTACCCTTTGGCGCGGTCCAGGTTGCCGGAGGCATGACGAGACTCCAGCAGAATTGTCCGCCCCTCCACATGGCCCATTTCGCGCAAGCCCAGCCGGAAGGCATCGAGGGTGACGCGATCGGCCTCTTCCGATGCAAAACCCATGAAGCAGACGGTCGGCAGTCTTCCGCCTGTCTGTGCAAGGCCGCTGTTTGCGACCGGAAGCAACCCGAGCAGAGCGAGAACGTCACGTCGCCTCATTCGATCCCCTCCTCCGCCCAGGCGGCTTCGTCATGATGACCCCAGTCTCTCAGGAAACAGGACCGCCCGTAAACCCGATGCGTTCCGAGGCTCCGTCCGCCGTCGATCGCCCGGCCTCAGGCTGCCCGATGCCGCTCTTCGAAGGCGATGCCGAAGATGGGCAGTTCCTCGTCGTAGCCCTTGAGGGGACGGGACCCGAGCGGGATCAGGACGCGCTTGCTGCCGACGGCCTCGGCAACCTTCTCGTCCGTCAGGATCTCCCGGTCCTCCGCCGATGCGCAGAGCTGGGCGGCGAGGTTCACGACGCTGCCGATTGCCGTATAGTCGGAGCGGCTCTCATAGCCGATCCGCCCGACCGTGGCCTCTCCCATGGCGAGGCCGACGCCGAACCCGATCCGGTGGCCGCGTGCCTGCCAGCCGACGATGAGCTTCTGCACGCTTTTCTGCATCTCCACGGCCAGATCGGCAGCCCGCAGCGCAGGCTCCTCGATCGGAACGGGAGCGTTGACGAGCACCATCAGGCCGTCGCCCGAAAAACTCGTCAGCGTCGCGGCATATCGGGTGATGATCGTACCGAGCGCCTCGTAATACTGCGAGAGCACGCTCATGACTTCCTCCGGCGTGGCTCTTGCCGAGAAGGCGGTGAAGCCCCGCAGGTCGCAGAAGACGGCGACCACCTCGGTGCGCCGGCCCTCGAGCACGCCGTCGTCGCCCGTGCGGTCGACCAGTTCGGCAACCTGCGGAGCCAAAAACCGCTTGAGCTTGGCGATACGTTCCTGGCGCTCCTGGGAAATGGCGATTTCGGCGGCCATTGCATTGAAGCTGTCGGCCAGCCGCTGAAGCTCGTCGCCCGTCCTGATATCGATCCTGTAGTCGAACTGCCCCGCACCGACACGCTCGGTTCCTTCCTCCAGCAGCCGGATCGGCTTGGTCATCCTGCGGGCGAGCACATATGCGAGCAAACCCGCAAAGCCGCCGCTGGCCAGGAGAAGACCCCCGGTACGCCACAGGGCTTCGTAAATGGGGCCGAAGGCTTCGGAGAGCGGTTGCTCGACCACGATGGTCCAATTCGGACCGGCAATGGGCGCGGCGGCTGCCGCAATCGCATCGCCTTGGGCGTCCCGGCCCGTCACGATCTCTGCGCCGGCCTGAGCGACCGCTGCCTGGATCGCCCGGAAGGGAGCCAGCGTGGCATGGTCCGCCCCGCGCAAGACCAAGCTGATGTCCGGATGCGCTACGAGCCGGCCTGGACCGTCCATCACGAAGGCATAGCCGGTTTCACCGATCTTTATGGCCGAAATCACGTCCCAGATCAGCTTCAAGTTGACTTCGGCCACGACAATGCCGACCGATGGCCGGTTGCCGGCGACCGCGACCGTCAGATAAGGCTCGGAGCCGCGGTAATACGTGACTTCGCCGAACCAGATCCGTCCCGCGCGGGCTCCCGCTACCGAAGGCTCCCCCGATCGGTCCGTGCCGCTCTCGGTGCGGTTGAGGCCGATCCGTGACACGTACAACCGTTCCCGGCCGGAGCCATCCACCAGGGTAAGGCTGGCGATGGCGGGCACCTGCCGCAGCAGGCGCAAGGCATCGATGCGGCGCCGCTCGTCCGGCTCCCCGGTCCAGGGGAGTTGAACCAACCAGCCGAGCTGGCCGGTGATGCCGTCTAGAAACCCTTGGATCCTGGCGGCTGCGGATCTTGCTTCGACGCCGAGCAACTGGCCTAGCCTGGCCCGCTGATCGCGATAGCCGAACCAGGCCTCGCTGACGCCATTGGCGGCGAGCGGGACGACCACTGCCAGAAACAGGACGAGGAAGTACTTCTGGAAGAGACCACGGAGCCGGAGGTGCCGAGCGGTCATGGCCTGCCGGTTCCCCTCCGGCGATCCCGCTTGTGACAAGCGGGAGCAGCATGCCGCGCCAACCCCAAGTCCCGGACGATCCGGCCGTCGCCCCGCAAGGCGTTCATTCGACGACCTCGTCGGCATGGGCCAGGATCGAGAGCGGTACAATCCAGCCGAACCGCTTGGCCGCACCGGTATTCACGACCAGCCGGTCCCGCTGCGACAAAAGAGGAAGCGGCCATGTGGCAGCCAACCAAAAAACCAGGAACTCTCGCCTTTTCATGCGGGCACCTCGGTATGTAGCGGCTCCTGGTTCTTGTCGCTCCTTACTAAGCCAGCAACTTCATCGTACCATACGACCGTGACCAAGATTTAGGGGAATGGCGCCTGAATCCGAGTGCGTCCCAGGGAGAAGGGCGGCAGCACCGTTCTCAGAAGCGGGAGTTCAGGACAGTGTGCGGTTCGCGCGGCATGCCGTCGAGATAGCCGTCGTAGAAGCGCCGGACGAAGGGCATGACGTCGGCCGCCAGCCGCCGGCGCGCCTCTTCGGCGGGCGTCAGCGGTTGGGCCATCCGGGCGTGGATCTCGGACAGGACGGCGTCGCGGTCGATCCTGGTGAACCGGCCCTGCCGGTAGACGACCTCGCCGCCGATCATCACGGTATCGACCGCGTCGCGGCGGGCGCGGCGGACCAGCACGTCGACCAACGGGATGTCGGGGTTCTGGTACGGCCAAGTCGTCTTCTTCCAGTCGATCAGGACGATGTCGGCCGCCCTTCCCGCCTCGATCCGGCCGATCCGTCCGGCGAAGGGCGTGGTCCCGGCGCCGTTCTCCGTCGCCATGCGAAGCACGCCGGCGGCCGTCGGGAACGGGCTGTCGATGCCGGGCTCCCGATGGGCGTTCAGGACTAGCCGCATTTCCTGCAACATGTCGCGGTCGTCGTTGATGCCGGCCTCGTCGATCCCGATGGCGACCGGGATGCCCTTGGCCGTGAAGCGGTTGACGGGCGCCAGACCGCTCTTGAGCCGGAAGTTGGACGAGCAGTTGTGGCAGATATGGGTGCCGGTATGTGCACACAGGTCGATGTCGTCCTCGCTCATCCAGACGCCGTGACCGATGGTGAGGCCGGGTCCCGTCAGGCCGAAGCGTTCCAGGCAGGCCAGGGCGGAACCGCCGGTGCGCTTCTGAGCGTAGGCCTTCTGGTACGGCGTTTCCAGCAGGTGCATGTGGACCGGGGCACCCGTCTCGGCCGCCATCTCGGCGGCGCTGGCGAGTGCCGCGTCGGACAGCCAGTGCAGGTTCGACGGCGCGATCTGTACAGCGGTCGACGGGTCGTCGCGGTAGCGCCGGCGCAACTCGTGAAAGACGCCGATCTGCTCGGCCAGCGGCATGGCGAAGCGTGCGAAGTAGTCGGCGAGGGCCGGCCCGACCTCGGCCGGCACGCGTGCGAGGAACGCTTCGTCCGCCTCGTAGACCAGGCGGTTCTGGTCGCGCATCGCGAAGGAATAGGATGCCCGCATGCCGACCTCACGGTAGGCGCCGATCACGCTTTCCGCCGTCGCCACGACGGCTTCCGGTCCGCCGGGCGCCCGGCTGTGGAGGTGCTGGACGGTGGTGACGCCCGACGCGATCATCTCGAACGCCGAATAGAGCGTGTCGAGGCGCGGATCGACGTCGCGCAGCGCCAGCCGGCTCGCGAACCAGAGTTCGAGCGGGTGGTCGGGCGAGCCGAGTTGGAGCGGCGTCAAGCCGACGTGATGGTGGGCGTTGACAAGACCGGGGATCGCTGCGAAACCGGCGCCGCCGACGGTTTCGGCCTGCGGGTTGGCGGCGGCCAGGGCCTCCGCGTCGCCGATCTCCCGGATCGATCCGTCCTCGACGAGGATGGCGGCATCGGGGCGGAGGTCGGGCGAACCGTCGGGATGGAAGCCGCACAGGATGTTGTCGGCTCTGACGAGTTTCTGGCTCATGGGGACATCTCCGGCAGATCGGTCGGTGGTTTCCGGTGCTGCTCCGCGCGCTTCAGGGCAAGGCGGACCGCGCAGGGGACGGGTTCGATCAGCGGCACGCCGATCCTGTCCTTCAGGGCTCGCGCCGCGACGGCAAGGGGGCCGCCGCCGATGACGATCGCCGCCACATCGGCCTCGCGGACGGCTTGCAGGCAGGCATCGTGGAGCGCTTCGACCAGTCGTGCCGGATCGCCCATCAGGGCGGAGGGTTCGCCCGGAGTGAGCCAGACGCCGGCAAAACTTTCGGCATGACCATGGCGCTGTGCCGTGCGCTCGATGGCGGTCTTCAGGTCTGGCGTCGTCGTGACGACGCAGAAGCGCCGCCCGCCCTCCCCCGCTTCGGCCATTCCGGCTTCGGCGATGCCTGTCACGGGCATGGGCAGAACGGTCCGCAGGGCTTTCAGTCCGGGATCGCCGAAGGCGGAGACGATCACACCGTCGGGGCCGTCGGCAAGGATGGCCGGGCCGAGCGAGGCGACCGCGCGGGCCGAAGCTTCCAGCGCCGCTTCATCTGTGATCAGCGAAGCACCGGACGGGGCGGTCAGGCCGTCGATGACGGCGCGTCCCGCCGCTTCATCGCGCGCGATTTCGACCATGGCCGCCGTCGTGGCGGCTGACGTATTGGGGTTGACCAGGAGGAGGCGCATCAGGGCGGCGCCACCCGCTCGCGGAACGCGCGGGCGATGTCGATGCGGCGGGCGATCCACAGGCGGTCGCGGCGGCGGGCAAGCTCCGCGACGATCTCGCGGAACGCCTTGAAGCGGGCCGGGCGGCCGGCGATGCGCAGATGGAAGCCGATGTTCAGCAGGCGCGTCTGGCCGTCGGACGCCTCGTCCTCCAGCACGTCGAGCGCGTCGGTGACGTAGTCCACCATCTCGCCGGCCCTGACGAAGCCGTTGGGATGGAAGAACTTCATGTCGTTGGTGTCGAGCGCGTAGGGCACGACGAGCAGCGGCGGCTGACCGCCGGCGTCCCAATAGGGAAGGTCGTCGTCGAAGCCGTTCGAGGTGTAGAGATATCCCCGCTCCCGCAGCAGCCCCCGCGTCCACGGGCTCTCGGCTCCCCGGCAGAAGAAGCCTTGCGGGCGCTCTCCCGTCGCCGAGGCGATGGCGGTCGCCGCACGGTCGAGGTCCCGTGCCTCCGCTTCGGCGCTTTCGTAATCGGCGTGCGGACGCCAGCGCCAGCCGTGGCAGGCCGCTTCGTGCCCGTCCTCGACCAGCATCCTTGCCAGGGCCGGCGCCCGCTCGACCGCGCGGCCGCAGAAGAAGATCGTCGCCGGAACGCGATGCTGCCGCAGGCATCCGGCCATGCGCCACAGGCCGGCGCGGGTGCCGTAGGCGAAGATCTGCTCCTGTCCCGGATCGGCCCTGCCCGGCTCGACCACGCTGATCACCTCGCCCATCCGTTCCGAGCGCGGGTCGCCGTCCCCGACCTGCTCTTCGGCCCCTTCCTCGAAGTTGACGACCAGCGAGACGGCGAGGCGCTTGCCGTTGGGCCAGACGATGTCAGGCCACTGACCGCCATAACCGACGAGATCGCGGCTCATGACGGCGAGAACCCGGCCGGAGTGGGCCTGGGCTGCCAGTCCGGCAAGCCCAGCCCGGCCCGCCAGCGATGGGCGATCTCGTCCCGCCGCGCGAACCAGACGCCGGGGTGTTTCAACGCGTGGTCCAGGAACCGCTCCAGCCCGCCGATCCGGGCCGGACGGCCGATGATGCGGAGGTGAAGGCCGACGGACATCATGCGCGGATGCCGCTCGCCCTCGGCGTAGAGCCGGTCGAAGGCGTCGATGCAGTAGCGCGCGAAGTCGTCGCCGAACGTGAAGCCGCCCCGGTTGAAGAAGCGCATGTCGTTGGTGTCGAAGGCGTAGGGCAGGACGACATGGGGATGTCCGTCGACGGTCTCCAGATAGGGCAGATCGTCGTTGTAGGCGTTGGAATCGTACAGGAAGCCGCCGTGCTCGACCAGCAGCCCGCGCGTCCTGACCGAAGTGGCGGAGCGGGTATGCCAGCCGACCGGGGCCACGCCGGCCGCCTGGGTAATCGCCTCGACCGAGCGTTGGATGGCGCGGCGTTCCGTCGGCTCGTCCATATGGACATGGCGTTCCCAGCGCCAGCCGTGGGACGCCACTTCATGGCCGTCGGCGACGGCTTCCTCGGCGAGCCAGGGCGACTGCTCCAGCGCGCGGCCGTTGGCGTTCAGGGTCGCGCGGATGCCGCGCTCCCGCAGCGATTGGCGGATGCGCGGCCAGCCGGCGCGGGTGCCGTACTCGAAATGGCTTTCCATGCACAGGTCGCGCTCACCCTCGACGGCCTCGACCGCCTCGTAGATCGCCTCGTTCCGCTCGTCGCCCATGCCGATCGAGAGTTCGGCCCCTTCCTCGACGTTGACGACCAGCGAGAGCGCCAGCCGGGCGTCGCCAGGCCAACGGATGTCAGGCTCCCGTCCGCGATATCCCGCGAAGTCGCGCGGCGCCGTCATGCCGCCAGCGCCCTGTCCATGAAAGCCCGCGACTTGGCGGCGTCCCACAGCAGGAGGTCGCCGGGAGCGGCGTCCTTCCGCATCAGCGAGGTCGAAACGATCGCGCCGTCAGCGGCGGCCAGCGCCTCGGCCACGTTGTCCGCGGTGACGCTGCCGCCCAGCAGGACCGGCCGCTTGACGCCCGCGCGTTTCGCCTTGGCGATCCGGTCGAGGCTGTCGGCGAAGGAGGCCCCCGTCAGCACCAGCGCGTCGGCCCCCAGCTTGACGGCGGCCACGGCGGCTTCTTCCGGCGGCACGTCGATCAGGGGAACGCTGGTCCGGTCGAACACGTCGGCCAGGATCGCGATGTCGTCGCGGCGGATCTGGTGGCGGTATGTCCGCGCCTCGACCGCCAGCGCCTCGCGGCTGCCCTCCATCGTCATCGCGGCGCCGACGAAGACCTTGAGCCGGACGAAGTCCGCGCCGGAGGCATGGGCGATGGCAAGCGGCGCCACCGCGTCGTGCGCCTGCACGATGATGCCGAGCGTCAGGTCGGGGAACTGGCGCTTCATGACCCGGCCGAGCGCGCTGGTGATCGCGACCGTCTGGGGCGACGCGGCGCCGCGCCGCCGTGTCTGGTCCTGGAGCATGATCCTGCTGATGCCGGCCCCGACGAAGACTTCCGTGTTGGCGAGCACGTAATCCTCGAGGAAGGCCATCGACGTGTCCGATGCCGTCGAGAGATCGGGGAGATGCAGCGCCGCGATGATCATCGGGCCGGCCGTTTGGTCTGCGAACATCCTGTTCATGTGGTGATTATCCGGTTCAGGATCGGGAGAAGATGGGAGCGAAGCCCGGAGCCGAGGGTGCCGAGCAGCAGCGACAGGCGTTCAGCGGCACTGCCCCGCGTGGTGCCGAGGAGATGGAATGGACCGAAATCCTCCACCGCGAAGGAGGCCGAGACGGTACCCAGGCAGGCGGCGGCGCGCGGATCGCCGGACAGGACGAGGCCGGCCAGGAAGCCGCCGCAGAAGGCGTCGCCGGCTCCGGTCGGGTCGACGGCTGCCGTCGGGAAGGCGGGAACCGCGACGGCACCGGCGTTTCCTGACCCGATCAGGGCGCCGTCCGCGCCCAGTTTGACGACGACCGTCCCGGCGCCTTGCCGCCGCAGGGATGCCAGACCGTTAGCCGGGTCGAGACCGGGCGCCAGCACCGCCAGTTCCTTCTCGCTCGGCAGGAAAGCGGTGATGGCGGCGAGGAACGACGACAGACCGCCTTCCGCGATCGCCTGGGCGTTCGGGCCGGGGTCGGCGGTGACGAAGAGCCCGCGGGCGAACAGCGCCTCGGCCATCGCGCGCTGGCTCGCCGGCTGGTTCGCCGCGAGGTGGACACCCCTGGCATCGGACCAGCATACCGGGACATCCTCGATCCGCACGGGATTGCGCCGCCGGAAACTGGCGAAGTCCGACCAAGTCGCCGGCAAGGCGCGCAAGTGCGCTTCCAGGGTGCGGCAATCCTTTGGAGAAAGCCGGTCGCCGTGCAGGGGCAGGCCGGATGCATCGACCGGTGCGTGCAGGTGGTCGGCGCGGCTGCCGTCATCCTGGTACAGGAACCACTCCGCCTCCCGGACTTCCTCGTCGACCGTGACGATGCCGGAGATATCGATGCCATGGGCGGACAGGCGCCGCAGCAGGTCCGGCGGGTAGTTCGACGGGATGCGTCCGACGACGCCGACCTCGTCGAGCCACAGCCGGGCGCCCGCCGCCGAATAGACGGCGTTGCCGCCCATGGCGTCGCGGCCAATGCTGCCGTCGGCCGCAACGACGTTGTCGATGATGATGCCGCCTGCCGTGAAGACCCGGACCATGGCGGTCAGGCGCCGGGCAGCGCCTGGGGCGCGCCGAGCTGGAGGGCCGCGCGCGCCTTGGCGAAATGATAGGCGAACAGATGCAGCGGAACGACCGAGAGCAGCGCCGTCAGCGCCGGCAGCGTGGCGGGGATGCGGACGACTTCCTCGACCCGTGCCTCGATGTCGGGGGCCGATTCCGACAGGACTGCTACGATCCTGCCGCCGACCGCTTGGCCGACCAGGGCGGTGTCGAGCGCCCGCTCGGCGCTGGCGGGATCGCTGGCGAGCAGGAACAGGGGATCGCCCGCCTTCTGGGAGCGGTAGTGATGATATTCCTCGAGCGGGATCGCGTAGGCATGGATGGGCGAAAGCTCCCTCACCTTGGCGG
>NZ_JCACHA010000556.1:0-12191 GCF_059503625.1 Skermanella sp. | reverse complement strand
CCGCGAAGTTCGGTCCCAGCCCGGCGAACAGCATCAGGCCGGAAGCCGCGAACCGCTCCGCCACCCGCCGCATCTGAGCGTCGAGGTCGCGGCACAGCCGGTCCATCGTATCGGGCAGGCGGGACAGTTCGCCCTTGATCGCGTCGCGCATCGTCGGGTCGCCGGTGTCGGTCCTGAGTTCGGCGCCCAGCGCCCCGATCAGCGCCATCGTGGCGCTGGTGGACTGGGTCGGCCAGCCCTTGCGGGTGGCAACGACGATCAGCCCGGCGTCGAACTGGGTCAGGATGGGGCTGTCCGGCGTGTTCGAGATGCCGACCGCGAAGGCGCCGCGCGCCGAGGCGGCCTGGAGCGCCTTCATCACGGCAGGCGTGTTGCCGCCCGAGCTGATGCCGATCGCCAGGGTCCGGGCATTGGCGGTCGAGGACCCGTAGGCCGCGAAGTCGAGCGCCTGGGCGGCTTCGACCGGAAGGCCGGTCATCGTTTCCAGCGCGTGGCGGACCGCTGCTCCGGCGAACCAGCTGTCGCCGCAGCCGGCGATGACGATGCGGTCGATGGCGCACCGGTCCGCCCGTTCGGCGATGTCACGGATGCTGGCGGATGCCGCCGCCAGGGTGGCGCGGATGGCGGCCCCCTGCCCCGTCATCTCGTCCCCCGTCCGCTCGACGCGGGCAAGTCGGTGCGGGTCGGCGGGGGTGTCGCGCGACGGCTCTGACGTGAGCGCCTTGAGGCGGCTCGCAAAGTCGGTCATGTCGGTTCCATTTCAAAACATGTTGGAGGCGGGGCTTCAGCGCCCGAGGCGCTCGAGGCCCACGGCCTTGGCGATGATCAGCATCACGACGAAGGACAGCCCGATCTCCAGCGACGAGATCGCGGCGATGATCGGCGAGCTGTCGAACTGCACGAGGTAGTAAAGCTCGACCGGCAGCGGCCTTGCCCGCACGTCGGAGGTGAACAGCGACACCGTGACGTTGTCGAACGCCTCGATGAAGGTGAAGGCCGAGGCGGCGCAGACGGCCGGCGCCAGCTGGGGCAGCGTCACCCGGACGAAGGTCTCCAGCTTCCCGGCCCCCAGGTTGGCGCTCGCCTCGTCCAGCAGCGGATCGAGATCGGCCAGCCGGGCCATGACGATGCGCACGACGAACGGCAGGCAGAACACCGACAGGCTGAGGATCAGCATCAGGTCCGAGGCGCGGAACGCGATATAGGCGCCGAAGAACAGGGAGGCGATGCCGATCACCATGCCCGGCATCATCTGCGGCGACAGCAGGAAGGCGTTCAGCGCCGCCCTGCCCCGGAACGTTCCCCTGATGCTGGCGAAGGCGGCGGGCACGCCTATCAGCAGGCAGATCGCCATCACGGCGAGCGAGATCCGGACCGACACCAGGATCGAATCCAGGAGCTGCCGGTTCGCGAAAACAGCCTGGTACCAGCGGGTCGATAAGCCGGAGGGCGGGAACGCGATATAGGCGCGCGGTTCGAACGAGATCGCGATCACGATCAGGCTGGGACCGATCAGCAGCAGGATGGAGAACGCCGTCACGGCGATCAGCACCCAGCGGGCGAACCGGTCGATCGGCAGCATGGCCTGGGCGGAGGACGCCTTGCTTCGACTGGTCATCGGCGCACCTCGCTCCAGCGCGTGAGCCTGCCGCCGACCGACACGATGGCCAGGACGAAGGCGAAGCAGGTGGTCAGGAGCAGGGTGGCGAGAGCGGCGCCCCGCGACCAGTCCAGCACCACGATCGTCTGCTCGTAGACCTGCACCGCCAGCGTCGAGTAGTTGCCGCCACCCAGCAGCTGGGGAATGATGAAGTTGGTATAGGACACCGCGAACACCAGGGCGAAGCCCGCGACGATGGCCGGCATGCTCATCGGGATCGTGACCCGGAAGAAGGTCTCGACCTGACTGGCGCCGAGGTTGAGGGAAGCTTCCTCGAAGCGCCGGTCGCGTTCCGACAGCACGGCCAGCAGCGGCAGGATCATGAACGGCAGGTGGATCTGGGTCATGCCCATGACCACGGCGGTCGAGGTGTTGAGGATCTGGAGCGGCTGGTCGATCACGCCGAGCGACAGCAGCGTCTGGTTCAGCAGGCCGCGCCGTCCGCCCAGGATCACGATCCAGGCATATGTGCGGACCAGTGCGCTGGTCAGCAGCGGCGAGATGATCGCGACCAGCAGCAGTGTCCGCCAGACGCCCTTCAAATGGCCGTAGGCATAGGCGATGGGATAGGCCAGGACGAGGGTCAGGCAGGTCGAGACGACCGCGATCCAGAAGCTCCGCCACGTCAGGTTCCAGACCAGCGGATCGCCGAGCACGCCCGCGATATGCGTCAGGGTAAAGCCGCCGTCCGTGATGGCGCCCCGGTCGATCGTCACGAAGCCGAAGGTCAGCAGCGTCACGATCGGCAGGACCATGAACAGGACGAGGTAGACCAGCGCCGGCACGGCGGGCCACAGGCCGCCGCCGTCGATCACGCGCCGGGCGAGGCCCAGGCGGGCCGGCTGGGCAAGCACCGCGTCGGTCATGGCCGGGGACTCCCCGACAGGAGGATCGCGGCGGCTTCGTCCCGGATGCGGGCGGTGACGCGGGAACCGGGGGCGAGCGGTGCGACGCCCGGCCGGCGCGGCAGGACGGCGCGCAGCGGTTCCCCCGCCCCGCAGTCGATCTCGTACTCGATCGTGGCGCCAAGCGCCGTCGCGAAGCCGACGCTGCCTTCCCAGCCGGGGCCGGGACCTTCGGCGATGCTCAGGTTTTCCGGCCGGACGACCAGCGTCCCGGGGCCGTCGGGCATGGCCGCGTGGATCGGCTGAGGGCTGTCGGTCCGGCCGGAGCGGATGGCGACCGGGATCAGGTTCGCCCGCCCGATGAAGTCGGCGACGAACGGCGTCCGGGGGTGGTCGTAGATTTCCAATGGGGTCCCAAGTTGCTCGATCCGGCCGCCGCGCATGATCGCGATGCGGTCCGACAGCGTCATCGCTTCCTGCTGATCGTGGGTGACGAAGATCGAGGTGATGCCGACACGGTCGATCAGCTTGCGCAGCTCGATCTGCATCGACAGCCGGAGCTGGGCGTCCAGCGCGTTGAACGGCTCGTCCAGAAGCAGGACCTCTGGTTCCAGCACCAGCGACCGGGCGATGGCGACGCGCTGCTGCTGGCCGCCCGACAGTTGCTTGGGGTAGCGGTCGCCGAAGGGCGTCATGGCGATCAGGCCCAGCGCTTCCTCGACCTTCTCGCGGATGTGGGCCTTCGACTTCCGCCTGATCTTCAGACCGTAGCCGATGTTCTCCCGGATCGTCAGGTGCGGGAACAGCGCGTAGTTCTGGAAGACGTAGCCGACGTCGCGCCGGTTGGGCGGCAGGTGGGAGATGTCCTCGCCCTTGACCAGAATGCGCCCGGCGTCCGGGATGAGGAAGCCTGCTATCGAGCGCAGCAGGGTCGTCTTGCCGCAGCCGGACGGTCCCAGCAGGGTCACGACCGACCCCTTGGCGATGGAAAGGCTGCAATCCCGAAGGACCTTGAGGGTGCCGAAGCCTTTCGACACGTTTTCGATGACCAGCTGACTCATGGTCACTCCAATTCCAGTGCGGCACCCTGCGGCGCCGCGTTTGAAAACTTGATCCCCAGCGCGCTCGGCCCTTCGCCCGAAACCGCCAGTGCGCCGGCCTCCAGGGCGACGCGCGCCGCATCGGCGATATCGAGGCCGGCCAGCAGACCGGCGGCGAGAGCGCCTACCGTGGCATCGCCGGCGCCGGTCGGATCGACGACTTCGGCGCCAAGCGCCGGCAGGTGAAGGATCTTGCGGCCGCCGGACGTGACGACGCGCAGTCCGTCGGCCCCAAGCTTCTGCACGACCGCCGGACCCATGCTGGAGAGACGGCGGGCCGCATCCTCGTCCCCCATGCCGGGATACAGCAGGCGGGTTTCCTCGCGGCTGGGCGCGAAGACGCTCAAGGCCGGGACGAGTTGGAGGATGCCGCCGGGGTCGGCGCGGGCGAAGGCCTCGCTGGTGTCGGCGACGACCGGAACGCCCTGCCCTCGCGCGTCCTCGACAAGGCGGGCAAGCCGGCTTACCGGCATCGGGCCGGCGACGAGGATGCCGACGCCGGACAGGTCGGCGGGCCATTCCGGCGCATGTTCGGCGCTCGATACCCACCATTCCGGGTCCCGGTAGTGAGCCGAAACCCGGCGTCCATCGGCGAAATGCCGGATATCGGCGTGGCGCGACAGGGTGTTCTTACGGATCAGGTGCGCAAGGTCGAGCCCGGCCAGCGCCAGCGCCTCGATCCAGAAATCGGGATAATCGGCGCCGACGGAGGCGGCGAGCGCCACCTCGGCTCCGGCATGAAGCGCGCCCAGGCCGGCATAAAGGCAGGCACCGCCCGGCATGCGCCGGCTTCGTCCGGCGGCATCGGTAACGGTGTCGATCGACAGGTATCCAGCGATCAGAAGCTTGCCCGGTCCCATCGCCTAAAGCCCCGTTCCCAGCAGCGAGCGCCGGGTCAGGAGACGGCTGACGCGAAAGCGCGTCTCGTCGTCCTTAAGGTGCCGGCGCGTGTTCGGGTTGAGCCCGGACGCTTCGGCAAGGCGATACGCCAGCAATTGCAGCGGCAGGGCCGTGACCAGCGGCGCCAGGGCCGGGTGGATCGGCGGCAGGGTGATCCGGTGCGTCGCCGGTTCGACAGGAGACGCCGCCGTGTCGATGGCGAGCGTCGTGACGCCAAGGACCGACAGCGCGCGGCAGGATTCGGCGGCGTAGTCCGCCAGGACCGGATGCGCGGCGATCACGACGACCAGATCGGCCGCCGGCATCGACCAGTACTGGCTGTGGGCGAACTCCTCCAGATCGGCCGACCAGGACGGCAGCCGCGTCAACTCGACCAGCTTGGCGGCGCCATAGGCCGCCGTGCCGATGTCGGCGCCGGCCGAGAGCAGCCGGACGCCCGTGAAGGCCAAGCCGGTCACGGAAGGCAGCACGCGGTCGGAGGCCGCGAGCGCCGCCCGCTGGGTCTCCACCAGTTCGGCGGACAACGCCGGCGATGCCGCATCGGCTATACCGTCCGCGATGCTCAGCAAAGCCGCTGATGTGGCGGTGTAGCTGGCCGTTCCGCACAGGAAGCCCGCGACGTCGGCAAGGTCGAGGGAGACCTTGGTTCCCGCCAGCTTTCCAAGCTTGCCGCCGTCGCCGTTGACCAGCGCCAGCAGCGGAATTCCCCTGGCCTGGACCAGGGTCGCCGCTTCCACCGTGCGATCCACGTTTCCCGACATCGAGATCGCGACGACCCGGTCGGTTTCATGCAAGGCGTCGGCGCCGACCAGAAGCTCCATCGGGCCGACGGCGCGCCAATCCAGGCCAATGCGGGCGGCATGGGCCGACGCCGCCTGGGCGGCGAACAGGCCGTCGCCGCACCCGGTCACCAGGACGCGGTGGAGAGGACGCGCGCGTTCCGCCGCCAGGGCCTTGCCGGCCCGGCGGAACTCGCCGGACCGTTCGAGCAGGGTCCCTAGAACTTCGGGCTGGCGTGCGACATCGTCCAGCATGGGTGACGGGTTCATGGCGGGACTGCCCGTCACGATGCGAACAAGCGGTCGAATTCCTCGACGATGGCGCCGCGCTGCGGCGCGATCTTCGACCAGTCGACCGTCTGGAGTTTCGCCACTTCCCCGGCATTGGCCGGCGTGTAGTCCCGTGCCGCTTCGGGGACCTCGACGCCTGCTACGGTCGGCCCGAAGAAGTAGGGCGCATTGGCCGCCATCGCCTGATACTCGGCCGACAGGATCTCGTTCATCCACTCGTCGACCAGATCGGGATGACGCGTCCCCTTGATCGCCGACATGAAGGATACGATGGCGATCGGACCCGGTTCCGGCTTGACGAAGCGGATCGGCAGGCCCTTGGCCGCGGCCCCCGCCGCATCGTTGTTCCAGATCGGCGCCATCGCGATCTCCTCGCGCTCCAGCATCTGAAGCAGTTGCGTCGGGGACCGCCCGACCTGCGGCTGAAGCTCCTTCAGCTTCGTCCAGCCGGGGGCGAGGTCGGTTTCCGATCCGCCGAAGGTCTTGGCCGCCGCCACCAGGAAGCCGAGTCCGAGGTTGGAGGACGCGCGCGGGATGCCGACCTGTCCCTTGTACTCGCTGGCCCAGAGATCCTTCCAGGAGGACGGCGGCGCCTTGACCAGATCGCTGTTGTAGGCGATCCCGATCAGCGAATAGCTGGCCGGCACGCCGTAGCCCTGGCTCTTTTCCATCAGGGAGGGGACGACCTTGGCCGCGTTGGGGACCTTGGCCGGGTCGAGACGCTCGATATACTTGTCGGCGATGGCGATCAGGTGCGGCGGCTCGCCGTTGGGCATCGCGTCGAACGGCGAATAGCCCTGCGCCGCCTTGATCTGCGCCACAACGTCCTGGCTCTCGCTGGGAACCAGCCGGATGGTCAGGCCCGGATGCTTCTGCTCCATGCGCCGGGCGAGCCACTGGTGAGGCTCCTGGAGGGAGCCTGCGAAGCTGACGATGACGAGTTCGCGCGCACCCTGCGCCCGGACGATGCCGGGCGCCGCGAGAAAGGCGGCTGCCGTCGCGGTGCCTTGCAGGAATCGGCGGCGATCGATGATCTGGGACATGACGAAACTCCGGGAAGGTCTTGGGCTGGGCGGGGGACCGGTTCAGAATGCAAAGGTGCGGTCGAATCGCTCGACGAGCTGTCCGCGCACGGGCACGATCTTCGACCAGTCCACGGTCTGGAGCGCCGTGACCTCTTCGGGCGTCGACGGGGTATAGGGTGCGGCATCGGCGGGAATCGCCACACCCCGCACCGTCGGGCCGAAATAGAACGGCGCGGCGGCGGCCCGCGTCTGGTATTCGGGACTGAGTATGCCGTTCATCCATTCCGCGACGAGGTCGGGATGGCGTGACCTGGCGAAGCCCGAGAAATATGAGATGATCGCCACCGGCCCCGGTGCTGGCTTGACGAAGGCGATCGGCAGGCCCTTGCCGGCGGCTGCCGCGGTGTTGTTGTTCCAGAGCGGCGCTATCGCGATCTCTTCCCGTTCGAGCATCTGGGTCAATGCCGCCGGAGACCGGGCCGCCTTGGCTCCCAATTCCTGGAGCTTGGTCCAGCCCGTCTCCAGGTCGTCCTCCGTCCCGCCGAACGTCCTGGCCGCTATCGCAAGGGTCGCGAGGCCGAGGTTGGAGGATGTCCGCGCGATCCCGACCTGCCCGCGAAATTCGGGCTTCCACAGATCCTGCCAACTGGCAGGCGGCGTCTTCACCAGATCGGTGTTGTAGGCGATGCCGACCAGGGAATATGTCGCCGGCACGCCGACGCCGCCGCTCTTCGCGACGAGTTCCGGATAGGCGTTGGCGAGGTTCGGGATCGCGGCGTCGTCGCGCCTGGAGAGATAGCCCTCGCCGATGCCGATCAGATGCGGCGGCTCGTCGTTCGGCCCCGCGTCGAAGGGCGAGTAGCCCTGGGCGGCCTTGATCTGCGCCACGATATCCTGGCTGTCCGACGGTACGAGACGGATGGACAGACCCGGATGCCGCGCTTCCATCCGATCAGCAAGCCAGCGGTGCGGCCCGGACAGGGCGCCCGGATACGTCACGATCACCATCTCGCGCGCATCCTGTGCCGATGCCGGCTTCAGACCGCCGAAGGTGGCCGCCGCACCGGCGCCGAGCAAGTAAAGAGCGTGCCTTCTACCAATATCCATGCGGGACTCTCCAGAAATGAAGTAAGCATGGGCCTTCACGCGCGGCGGCTGAAGCCGGGCGATGCAAAGCAGGGGGCTAGCCGGATCATCGGTCGGAAGATCGATGTGCGGCGGCCCGGATCGACGGGGGAGTTGAGGTCAGGCCGGATCGAAAATCCGCCAACCCCTTGATATCAGGGTCTCGACGCCGCTATGGCGGAGAGCAGCACGACGAAAAGCCGGCTCGAACGCGACTGCCACCGGGCGCTGCGCCGCCGTTTGGACGAGCAGCCGGGAAGCCGCGCGGGGCGCGGCAGGCTGGGCATCTCAACAGGTTCGAGCGTCGGATTCATGACAACGATGCTTGCATAGACTTACTGCCCATGCAAGAGAGTCTTGCGATTGTTTTTGCCTATTTATGTGGCCGGCGCTGCCTGCGGATCGCGCAGGGATTTACCGCCGCCCCCGATCGATTTGGAACTTTTGGGGAACGAAGTGGTTGATAGTGATCACGATCAAGGACTTCAAAGTTGTCTGAAACAATCTCAGAGAAAAACCTCAACCGCCCTGCCCTCGAAGAAAATATCAGGGAATTTATTCTGGATCGGAACTTTCCCTGCGTCGGAGCGAAATCCGCCGTTCAGAACGGAAGATTGACAGTCTACGTCGCGCGAAGCATCGAAAGTTCATGGGACGACGTCGCCATCCAGGAAAGGTTGATGCGCTTTGCTTGGGATTACACGCAGGAACCGGCACTCTTCACCAGTTTCGCCGTCATCTTCGAAGGCCCGGACCGCCTCAGCGAGGAGGAGTTCGAGAGCAGCCTGTGGGATCGGGTCCAATCGCTGACCGACAAGGATGCCTGGCTGGGTCAGGATCATGACCCTCGGGTGAGCGCCGACCCGGACGATCCCCATTTCGCGCTCAGTTTCGGCGGACAGGCGTTCTTCGTCGTCGGCCTTCACCCGCGCGCCAGCCGGCCGGGGCGCCGGTTTTCCCATCCGACGATGGTATTCAACCTTCATGACCAGTTCCAGATGCTGCGCGGCCAGAACCGCTACGAGAAGCTGCGCGACGCCATTCTCGACCGCGACGTGAGGCTTGCCGGCGATATCAATCCAATGCTCGCCCGTCATGGCGAGATCTCGGAGGCAAGGCAATACAGCGGCCGGATAATCGAGCCGGAGTGGATATGCCCCTACAGCAGGACCCCTGCCGCGGCGGCGCATCCGGACCCGCTCGCCGCTTTGAACTCCTTCCTGGAGCGGCCCGATGTCTGAAGCCAGCGAACCCGTCGGAATCATCGCGCCGCGCAGCGGCGTGGCGTTCGAGCTCGAAGCCGGTGACGAATTGACGGTGATCGATCCGGAAGGAGGACAGGTCGCCGACCTTCTTGCGGTCTCGCGGGAGGATATCCGCGAGACGATCTCGTCGGGCAGGACCCTGGACTATGCCGAGCGGATCTACCTGACGACGAATGACAAGCTCTACTCCAACCGCTCCAACGTGATGCTGGAGATCGTCGAGGACACCGTCGGACGCCACGACTTCCTCCTGACGCCGTGCAGCGAAGCGACCTTCCGGCTCTGCTACGACAACGAACCGCCGCATCCGGGCTGTCACGGCAACCTCGCGGCCGCCCTGCGGCCCTACGGGGTCGAGGATGACGCCATCCCCGTCGCCTTCAACTGCTTCATGAACGTGCCGGTGGACGGGCAGACCGGCAAGTTCAAGGTGCTGCCGCCCCTGAGCAAGGCGGGAGATCGCATCGTCTTCAAGGCGTGCATGGACCTCGTCATCGGCCTCACGGCCTGCTCGGCGCCGGCGAGCAACGGCGGCAGCTTCAAGCCGATCCATTACTCGGTCAGGAAGGCCGGAGGCTAGCAGGGATGCCGGACATAAGAAGGTCCGCCATCCGACGCTCCGGCAACCATCCTACGACTGACCGCCAAGGATCACGCAACGCAGGACATAAGTCACCGTGGTCGTGGATTGGTAAGTCGACCAGACCGGGTAGTAGCACGCGTGGTTCCGGCCGTCCGGAGAGGCGGTCGGCAGAATGATGCCTGGTGCAACCGAAACCCATTGTCCTTCGATCTCGACCTCATGTCCGGATTCGGCGGTGTATCTATGGCCGACCGGACGGCAATCGCGCTCGTTGCAGCATGGTTGGCCGTTCCGTGCCGTCAGCCCCTCGTACATGTCATGGGCAGCCGCCGGTTCGGCGGCCGCAAGTATCCACAATACCGCCGCGTAGATCTTTCTCGTCTCCATGTGACAAGCTTCATAATCGTTGTCGAATAAGCGCAACCATGTGACGCGTGCAGGAATAATGATTCAACAATCAGTTCAGGGCACCGAAGATCTCTAAAGAACATCCCGTCAGAATTTATATGCCAAAAGTCATTGTTTTCGGTGAGATGTCGCTATCTGCACCTTTTAAGAACAGCTACTTGACGAGGTATTGGACCGGCCATGCTGAAGAACGCATTGATCATGCGTTCCGCGGCTTCGTCTAGCAAGGTCATGTACCTGTCGAGACAACGACAGGTTTCCAGCCGGAGCGGTAAAATCCTCTGAAGATTCCCGATGCAGCGCGGGCTTTCCGCAATTCGGGCCGAGGAGGAATGCCATGGACTGCTCGCGTCCGACGCCGCCGGCCGGCATTCCGCGCCGCGGTTTCCTGAAGACTGCGGGCGGCTCCGCCGCCCTTGGGGTCGCCTCCAGCTATCTCGGAGCGCCGTTCCTCGCGTCCCCTGCCCTGGCGGCGACGACCACGTATCAGGCCGAAACGGCCAGGATCTTCCGCGGGGCTCTCGAATCCATCCATGCCGGCTTTTCGGGCACCGCCTATGTCAATACCTTCCAGGAAGCCGGCAGCTACGTGGAATGGCTGGTGACCGTGCCGCGAGCCGCAACGGCGACCCTTGCCGTCCGCTTCGCCAACGGCACGACCGTCAACCGGCCGATGACGGTCCGGGTCAACGGCGCCGTGGTCGATCCGGCGCTGTCCTTCCCGCCCACCGGCGGCTGGCCGCGCTGGGCGGTGCGCAGCCTGACGGCGCCGCTTCATGCCGGATCCAACACCGTCAGGCTGACGTCGAACACCGCGAATGGCGCACCCAACATCGACCTGCTGGACGTCAACGACGGCACCGACTGGGGGAAGGCCCTGGTCGATTCCACTATCGCCCGCAATCCCGATCCGGCGGCTTTCGGGTCCTGGACCTATTACAGGGGCTATTATCTGCTCGGCCAGTACCAGGTGTACCAGCGCACCCGCAACAGCCGGTACCTGCAATACCTGACGTCGACGCCGACGGCAATATCGACATTTCGATCAACCAGCTCGACAACATACAGTCGGGGAACCTGCTGCTGATCCTTCACCGCGAAACCGGGCTGAACAAGTACCGGCTGGCGGCGGACAAGATCAAGAACACCCTGAAGACCTATCCCCGAACCTCCGACGGAGGCTTCTGGCACACGACCGGTTTCACCGGCCAGCTGTGGCTGGACGGCACCTTCATGGCGCTGCCGTTCCTGGTCCGCTATGGCAAGATGTATGGAGCCATCCCCAGCTCCTTCAACGAGGCCGTGAACCAGCTCCTGGTCTACGCCGCCCATCTGAAGCACCCGTCCAACGGCCTGCTCTACCATGCCTATGACGAGCAGGGCGACACGCCCTGGGCCAACCCGGTCAGCCGGCATTCACCCGAGTTCTGGGGGCGCTCGATCGGCTGGTACGGCATGGCGCTGATCGACGTGCTGGACGTCCTGAACACGGACCATCCCCAGCGCGGCCAGTTGATCGCCCTGGTGCAGGGTCTCGTCGCCGCCTTCGTCCGCCTTCAGGATTCCACCACCGGCCGCTGGTATCAGGTCGTGGACAAGGCGACCATCAAGGGCAATTGGCTGGAGACGTCTTGCTCCTGCATGTATGTCTACATCATCTCCAAGGCATTGGAGCGCCGCTATGTCACGGCGACGGCCGCTACCGCGGCGGCCGCAGCGCGCAAGGGTTTTCAGGGCGTCCTGTCGCAGATCTCCCTTGGCACCGACGGCCGCACCAACCTTCTGAACATCTGCACCGGAACAGGCGTCGGCGATCTCGCCTTTTATCTGGCGCGTCCCCGGATCACCAACGAGATCCACGGATTGGGCGCCTTCCTCACCATGTACGAACAGTCGATGATGCAGAACTGGCGGTAGGCGGGGCTCGTCAGGACATCCTGCGGCCCCGGTTGTCGAAGGTGTGGTCGAAGGTGCGGTCGGCGGCGTGGCCGGACACTCCGGATCTCGGCGTCCGGGCAGGGCCGAGGTGCTCCGCCAGGATGGCCATGTTCTTCCGGTTCGCCTTCCAGATCACGTCGGAAAGATTGCCGACGATGGGAATCGCACTGATCAGGCTGTCGGCGGCCACATTGCCGATCATGCGGACGAGGGTCGCCCGCGGAACGCCCAGCCGCCAGGCTTCCCGGATCAGGTACCCGGAGATGGCGGTG
>NZ_JCACHA010000555.1:0-24812 GCF_059503625.1 Skermanella sp. | reverse complement strand
GTCCCGAGCAGGCCGCCTTCTACCTGCTGTCCTGCCATCCCGAGCATACCGAAGCCGCTCAGTCGTGGCTTCAGCAGGGCACCAACCTGAAGCGCTTCCAGAAGTTCGTCGACGATACCCCCGATTACGAAGCCATTCTCGAGATGATGGACGAGCACTACGACGAGGATGACGACGACATCGATGATGACGACGAAGATTGATGACCGTCCGACCGTAACCGGTGCCGTCCTGATGAAATTCGTCCTCGCCGTCGCGGCATTCCTCATCCTCCTCGCTCCCGCAGCCTGGGCGGAGGAGAGTGTCACCCGAACCCACGCGCTGGCGGAGTTCACCACGCCGAAATATCCCGAGGGGT
Source organism: Skermanella sp. (assembly GCF_059503625.1). Taxonomy (NCBI): domain Bacteria; kingdom Pseudomonadati; phylum Pseudomonadota; class Alphaproteobacteria; order Rhodospirillales; family Azospirillaceae; genus Skermanella; species Skermanella sp. The sequence continues at coordinate 24,454 of NZ_JCACHA010000555.1, read as the reverse complement.
TCCCGAGGTTCGACTACGTGAACCCGGACGCTCCCAAGGGCGGCGGAGTCGTCACGGCGGAACCGGGCAGTTTCGACAGCCTCAACTCGCTCATCCTGCGCGGGCAGTATCCGCGGAGTATCGGCTTGATCTCCGACTCGCTGTTCGTCTCCTCGGGCGACGAGCTGGAAGTGGTCTACGGCCTGATCGCCGAAACCGCCGAGTACCCCGAGGACAAGAGCTGGGTCGTCTTCAACCTGCGTCCGGAAGCCAGATTCCACGACGGCCACCCGGTCACAGCCGCCGACTTCGTGTTCGGCTGGAACGCGATCGAGCAGCACGGCCGCCCCTTCCTCAGGAGCTTCCTCGAAGACGTCGACAAGGTCGAGGCGCTGGACGAGCACCGCCTGAAGGTCAGCTTCAAAACTAGGGGCGAGATGAAGCCGCTGATCCGCGCCGCCAGCATCCTGTCGCCGGAACCGGAGCATTGGTGGACATCCAACGGCCGGGACATTGGCAAGACGACGCTGGAGCCGCTGCTAGCCAGTGGCCCCTACAGGGTCAAGGCGGTCGATCCCGGCCGCTCGATCACCTACGAGCGGGTGGCCGACTATTGGGGCAGGGATCTGCCGGTCAATGTCGGGCAGAACAACTTCGACACCGTGCGGACCGACTTCTACCGAGACGACGACGTCATGTTCGAAGCATTCAAGGGGGGAGCCTACGACTTCCGCCAGGAGAACAGGGCGCAGCGCTGGACGTCGGGCTACGACATTCCCCAGATCAAGGACGGCAGGATCGAGAAGCGGGCCATCGCCAACGAGCGGCCGTTCGGCGCCCAGGGTATCCGCTTCAATATGCGCCGGCCCCAGTTCAGCGATCCCAAGGTCCGGCTGGCGCTGGCGTATCTCTATGATTTCGAGTGGCTTCAGAAGAACATCCTGTACGGCCAATACCGCCGGGTGAAGAGCAACTTCCCCAACAGCGAGTTCGGCGCCAGCGGCCCGCCGACCCCGGCCGAACTGGAGATCCTGGAGAAGTACCGGGGCCGCGTGCCGGACGAAGTCTTCACGACTGCCTACGAGCCGCCCAGCACCGACGGCTCGGGCAACAACCGCGACAATGTCCGCAAGGCCATGGCGCTGTTCCGTCAGGCGGGATACGAGACCCGCGACAACAAGCTGATCAACGCCAAGACCGGGCAGCAGATGCGGATCGAGTTCCTGGACGACAACCAGTCGATGGTCCGGGTCATGCAGCCCTACGTCACCGGACTTCAGCGCGTCGGCATCGACGCCAATATCCGGATCGTGGACAGCGCCCAGCATCAGGCGCGCACCGACGATTTCGACTTCGACGCCGTCATGGCGTTCTTCAACTTCTTCCCGCCGCCCGGCACCGAGCAGCGCAGCTATTTCGGCTCCGCCGCCGCCGACGTGAAGGGTTCGGCCAATTACGCCGGGATCAAGGACCCCGTCGTCGATGCCCTGATCGAGGAAGTCATCGCCGCCAGGGACTACGGCAAGCTCCAGGCGACCTCGCGGGCGCTCGACCGGGTGCTGCTGTGGCAGCACGCCATGATCCCGCAATGGTACAACGACCAGACCTGGATCGCGTACTGGACCAAGTTCGGCTGGCCGGACCGGAAGCCCCGCTTTGACACCGGCTTCCCGTCCACGTGGTGGTCGAAGGAGGCCAAGGCGGCCAGCCGTTGAGCCGGATCGGTCTTTTGGCCTTGATTTAACCGGATTCGGCTGCCAACGCTGAACGCCCGACACCATGTATCGGGAAGACCGCATGAGGGACGAGAGCCGGATGAAGAGACTGCTAGCCGCCGCCGTTTGTTCAGGATTCCTGATGCTTGGGGGCCTCCTGCCCGCCGCAGCGCAGGAGGCCGAACAGAAAGTCACCCGCACCTGGGCGATGGCGGAGTTCGGCGAGCCGCTCTACGGCCCGGACATGCCGCACTGGCCCTACGCCAACCCGGACGCTCCCAAGGGCGGTTCGGTCGTGCTGGGCGCCTTCGGCAGCTTCGACAGCCTCAACACCTATATCCTGCGCGGCCAGTGGCCGGCGGGCATCGGCTTGATCTCCGACGGCCTGATGACGGGCTCGGGCGACGAGTTGTCGTCCGCCTATGGCCTGATCGCGGAGAACGCCGAGTATCCGGACGACAAGAGCTGGATCGTCTTCAACCTCCGTCCCGAGGTGCGCTGGCACGACGGCCAGCCGATCACCGCCGACGACTTCAAGTTCGCCTTCGACACGATCAAGCAGCACGGCCGCCCCTTCCTCCAGAGCTTCTACGAGGATGTCAGCGGCATCGAGGTGCTGGACCCGCACAAGCTGAAGTTCACCTTCAAGACCCGCAACAGCATGAAGCCGCTGCTGACGGTGGCGCAATCTTCGCCGCTGCCCCGTCACTGGTGGAACGCCAATGGCCGCGACATCACCAAGACGACGCTGGAGCCGCTGCTGGGCAACGGCGCCTACAGGATCAAGGCGGTCGATCCCGGACGGTCGGTCACCTACGAGCGGGTGGCCGACTACTGGGCGGCGGACCTGCCGGTCAATCGCGGGCTGAACAACTTCGACCAGATCCGCTACGACTATTATCTGGACGACACCGTCCTGTTCGAAGCCTTCATGGCCGGGCGGATCGACTACCGCCAGGAAAACCGCGCCCAGCGCTGGAACCAGAGCTACGACGTGCCCGCCGTCAAGGACGGCAACCTGATCAAGCGGGTCGTGCCGGACGAAACGCCCAGGGGCACCCAGGGTTACATCTTCAACCTGCGCCGCCCGCAGTTCCAGGACGTCAGGGTCCGCGAGGCGATCAATCTCCTCTACGATTTCGAATCGGTGCAGCGGACGCTCCTGTTCGGCGAGTACAAGCGGGTGAAGAGCTGGTTCCCCAATTCGGAGTTCGGCGCCAGCGGCGCTCCGGACCCGGCCGAACTGGCCATCCTCGAGAAGTACAAGGACAAGGTCCGTGGGGAAGTCCTGACCAAGGCCTACGAGCCGCCGGTTACGGACGCGTCCGGCAATATCCGCAACAACCTGCGCGAAGCGTTGCGGCTGTTCCGCGAAGCCGGCTGGGAGCTGAAGAACAACCGGCTGGTCAACGCCGCCGGCGACCAGATGCGGATGGAGATCCTGCTGGTCAGCCCCTCCCTCGTGCGGGTGACCGAGCCTTTCGTCCAGAATGCGCGCCGGGCCGGGATCGACGCCTCGATCCGGGTGGTCGATACCTCCCAGTATCAGGTGCGCGTCGACGACTTCGACTACGACCTGCTGGCCGTCTCGCTGAACTTCTTCCCGCCGCCGGGCGCCGAGCAGCGCAGCTATTTCGGCTCGGCCGCCGCCGATATCAGGGGTTCCGCCAATATCCCCGGCATCAAGGACCCCGTCGTCGATGGCCTGATCGAGGAACTGATCGGAGCCAAGGACCTGGAAACCCTGGCCGCGACCAACCGGGCGCTGGACCGGGTGCTGCTGTGGGGCTGGTACCAGATCCCGCAATGGTACAACGACGAGTCCTGGCTGGCGTACTGGAACAAGTTCGGCTACCCGGAGAAGAAGGCGCGGTATTCGATAGGCTTTCCCGGTACGTGGTGGATGGCTGCCGACAAGCGGGCATCGCAATAGGCGTCGCTGGACCTGAAACAGGCGTAAATCGAGGAACCCCAGGATGCTGGCCTACATCGTCCGCCGCCTGCTGCTGATCGTCCCGACGCTGATCGGGATCATGGTGATCAATTTCGCCATCGTGCAGGCCGCCCCCGGCGGTCCGATCGAACAGATGCTGTCCCAGCTTCAGGGGACCGGCGTGGACGCCACCGCGCGTATCGGCGGCACGTCGGGCGGTTCCGACCTGCCGCCGCAGGCCCAGCAGTCGGGCGGGGGAGAGCAGATCACAGGCCGGTACAGAGGGGCACAGGGCCTCGACCCGGAGTTCATCAAGCAGCTGGAAAAGCAGTTCGGCTTCGACAAGCCGGTGCACGAGCGCTTCCTGAAGATGATGGGCGACTATATGGTCTTCGACTTCGGCACCAGCTACTTCCGCGACCAGCGCGTGGTCGATCTGGTGCTGGACAAGATGCCGGTCTCGATCTCGCTGGGGCTTTGGACGACGCTGATCGTCTACCTGATCTCCATCCCGCTCGGCATCCGCAAGGCTGTGAAGGACGGCTCGAAGTTCGACATCTGGACCAGCGGCGTCGTCATCGTCGGCTACGCCATCCCCAGCTTCCTGTTCGCCGTGCTGCTGATCGTGCTGTTCTCCGGCGGCCGCTATCTGGCGTGGTTCCCTTTGCGCGGACTGACCAGCGAGGGCTGGGCCTTGATGCCGTGGTGGCAGCAGGTCCTCGACTACTTCTGGCACATCACCCTGCCGGTGGTGGCGCTGGTGATCGGCGGGTTCGCCGGCTTGACCATGCTGACCAAGAACAGCTTCATGGAAGAGATCAACAAGCAGTACGTCATCACGGCGCGGGCCAAGGGGTTGAACGAGCGTCAGGTGCTGTACGGCCACGTCTTCCGCAACGCCATGCTGATCGTCATCGCAGGATTTCCCAGCGCCTTCATCAGCATCCTGTTCACCGGGTCGCTGCTGATCGAGGTGATCTTCTCGCTCGACGGGCTGGGGCTGCTTGGGTTCGAGGCGGCGATCAACCGTGACTATCCCGTCATGTTCGCCACGCTCTATTTCTTCACCTTGCTGGGACTGCTGATGAATCTGGCGGGCGATCTGGCCTATGTCGCGGTCGACCCGCGCATCGACTTCGAATCGAGGAAGACGTGATGGCGACGTCGACGGCTACCGCATCGCCGCTCCCCCAGGACCGCTTCCTCGGCATGAAGATCACGCCGATCACCCGGCGGCGGCTGCATAACTTCAAAGCCAACCGGCGCGGCTTCTGGTCGCTGTGGATCTTCCTGATCCTGTTCACGCTCAGCCTGTTCGCCGAGTTCATCGCCAACGACAAGCCACTCCTGGTCCGCTACAACGGTAACTTCTACGCGCCCGTCTTCACGGTCTATCCGGAAACCACCTTCGGCGGGGAGTTCGAAACCCAGGCCGATTACCGCGACCCCTTCGTCCAGGACCTGATCGACGGGAAGGGCTGGATGGTCTGGCCGCCGATCCGCTACTCGTACCGCACGATCAACTACAACCTGTCGGTCCCGGCTCCGGCCCCGCCCTCGACCGAGAACTGGCTGGGCACCGACGACCAGGGCCGCGACGTGGTGGCCCGGCTGATCTACGGCTTCCGGATCTCGATCCTGTTCGGACTGACGCTGACCATCCTGTCCTCGATCGTCGGGATCGCGGCCGGCGCCGTGCAGGGCTATTTCGGTGGAACCACCGACCTGCTGTTCCAGCGCTTCATCGAAGTCTGGTCCGGTCTGCCGACGCTCTACCTGCTGATCATCCTCGCCAGCGTCGTGGAGCCGAACTTCTGGTGGCTGCTTGGGCTTCTGCTGCTGTTCTCCTGGATGAGCCTCGTCGGCGTCGTCCGGGCGGAGTTCCTGCGCGCCCGCAACTTCGACTATGTCCGGGCGGCCCGCGCCCTGGGCGCTGGGGACGCGCTGATCATGTTCCGCCACGTGCTGCCCAACGCCATGGTGGCGACGCTGACCTTCATGCCGTTCATCCTGAACGGCTCGATCACGACGCTGACAGCGCTGGACTTCCTAGGCTTCGGCCTGCCGCCCGGTTCGCCCTCGCTGGGTGAGTTGCTGGCGCAGGGCAAGGCCAACCTCCAGGCGCCCTGGCTCGGCCTGACCGCGTTCTTCACGCTCGCGATCATGCTGAGCCTGCTGATCTTCATCGGGGAGGCGGTGCGCGACGCCTTCGACCCGCGCAAGACCGTAGGGCCGCTGCCGGGGAGGGGAGCCGCCTTGAAACCGTCGGCGAAGCCCGTGGCGAAGAAGGCGGCCGCCGAATGACGACACCAACACTTTGCCAGCAGGAACGCAGGTCATGAGCGAGCTTCTTTCCGTCCGCGACCTGTCCGTCGATTTCCGGCTTTCCGGCAGCACGATGCATGCGGTCAAGGGCGTGTCGTTCGACATCAAGCCCGGTGAGACGATGGCGCTGGTCGGGGAATCCGGTTCCGGCAAGTCGGTGACCGCGCTGTCGATCCTCCAGCTTCTGCCCTATCCCGTGGCGGACCATCCCGGCGGCAGCATCCGCTTCAAGGGGACCGAACTGGTCGGCGCCGACGAGAAGACCCTGCGCGAGGTGCGCGGCGACCGGATCTCCATGATCTTCCAGGAGCCGATGACCTCGCTCAACCCGCTGCACAGCATCGAGAAGCAGATCAACGAGACCCTGTTCCTGCACAAGGACCTGACCCGCTCGGCCGCCCGCAAGCGGACGCTGGAACTGCTGCGGCTGGTAGGACTGCCGGAAGCGGAAAAGCGGCTGGCGGCCTATCCGCACGAGCTATCCGGCGGCCAGCGCCAGCGCGTCATGATCGCCATGGCGCTTGCCAACGAGCCCGACCTGCTGATCGCGGACGAGCCGACCACCGCGCTCGACGTGACGATCCAGGCCCAGATCCTGGAACTGCTGAAGGATCTGCAGCGCCGATTCGGCATGGCGCTGCTGCTGATCACCCACGATCTCGGCATCGTCCGCAAGATGGCCGATCATGTCTGCGTCATGAACCACGGCGAGATCGTCGAGAAGGGCACCAACGCCGCGCTGTTCGCCGGCCCGAAGCACCCCTACACCCAGCGCCTGCTGGCGGCAGAGCCCAAGGGCAATCCGGCGCCGCCGCCGGCCAATGCGGCCGATGTCATGACCGCGCGCGACATCAAGGTCCATTTCCCGATCAAGAAGGGCCTGCTGCGCCGGACCGTCGATTACGTCCGCGCGGTCGACGGCATCGACGTGACCGTGCGGGAAGGGCACACGGTCGGAGTCGTCGGCGAATCCGGGTCCGGCAAGACCACGCTGGGGCTGGCGCTGCTCCGCCTCCACGCCAGCCAGGGCGCCATCCGCTTCGACGGCAAGGACATCCAGGGCTGGCAGGCCGCCAGGATGCGGCCGCTCCGCCGTGAGATGCAGGTGGTCTTCCAGGATCCCTACGGCAGCCTCAGCCCCCGCCTGTCGGTCGCCCAGATCATTGGGGAGGGGCTGAAGATCCATGGCATCGGCAGCGGCAAGGAACGCGAGGCGATGATCGCGAAATCGCTGGAGGAAGTCGGCCTCGACCCGTCCAGCCGCAACCGCTACCCGCACGAGTTCTCCGGCGGCCAGCGCCAGCGCATCGCGATCGCCCGCGCCATGGTGCTGAAGCCCCGCTTTGTCGTGCTGGATGAGCCGACCTCGGCACTCGATATGTCGGTCCAGGCGCAGATCGTCGATCTGCTGCGCGATCTCCAGGTCCGCCACAACCTCGCCTACCTGTTCATCAGCCACGACCTGAAGGTGGTCAGGGCGCTGTCCAACGACGTGCTGGTGATGAAGGACGGCAAGGTGGTCGAGTCGGGTCCGACCCGCCAGATCTTCGAGGCTCCCCAGCAGGCCTATACCCGCGCACTGATAGCGGCGGCTCTCAACCTCGTGGCGGTAAAGACGGGAGATGTGCGGATGTGAGGGCGTCCAGAACGCTTGTCAGCGCTCAACCGTCACACCCCCAATCGTCATACCAAGACTTGATCTTGGTATCTCCCGGCGTTGCTTTCACAGTGAAGTCAACTCTTCGGCAAGCCTTCGAAATTACGGTTCAATTACGCTGCCGCAGCAGGAGCCGGCATGACGGCTTTACGCCGGGAGATACCAAGATCAAGTCTTGGTATGACGATTAGGCGAGCATGATACCCACAAACGACTCACAAATTCCCAAAAACGCTATCAGCGGTTCCGTCGTGCTGCGATGCAGCAAGTTATTATATGCTTAAGTAATTTGCCGGATGTTAGCGGGTGTCGCCTCCCCTCCAGGGCAGATTGCGTGGCTCACCGATGTCGAATCCGGTCACCGGCCACAGTGCCGCCTATATCGCCGAGCTGAAGAAGCGCCTGAACTCCCACCGCAAATGGGTGAACGGCATGCGTGGCGGCATAAACGCCGATCTCAGCTTCTACGATATGTCGCAGCTTCCGCTGGCCGGCGTGGCTTTGCGCAACGCCAAGCTCGTCGGTGCCAGTTTCGCCGGCAGCAACCTGTCCAAGGCAGACCTGAAGGCCACCGTCCTGATGATGGCGGACCTGGAAGGTGCCAATCTTTCCGGTGCCGACCTGCTGGGCGCCGACCTGCGCGGCGCCTGCCTCAACGGCGCCAATCTGGCGGAAGCCAAATTGGCCGGGGCCGATCTCCGGACCGGGTCGCTGGGCGCGGTCTCCACCAAGCGCCAGCCCCTTTTCGCGATGCCCCTGAGCCGGCGCACCGAACTGGTCGATGCCAATCTCAGCCGCGCGATCCTGGTCGGATCGAACCTGGGGAACTGCGACCTGACCGGCGCCGAACTGGTCGATGCCGATCTTTCCGGCGCCGATCTGACCGGGGCCATCCTGGTTTCCACCGACCTCTCGGGCGCCACCCTGAAGAACACGACGCTGGCGGGAGCCCTGCTGTGCGGCGCGACGTTGGATGAGGAAACCATCGCCGACATGGCGCGGCACGGCATCAACCCGGAAGGCAACCTCGTCCCGCTGGGCGAGCGGCTGTTCGAACTGCTGTCGCTGCATCAGGACTGGCTCGACAGCGAAGGCCGTATCGGGCAGCGGCTTGAACTCGACCTCGCCGACCTCAGCGGCGCTCCGCTGGGAGAGGTCGATCTGTCCGCCGCCAAGATCCAGCGCTGCAACCTCCGCAACGCCAACCTCTCGGGCACCAACCTGATGATGGCGGACCTCAGCTACTGCAACCTGACAGGCGCCGACCTGCGCGGAGCCAACCTGTCCGGATGCAGCCTGCGCCGGGTCAACCTGACGCGGGCTACCCTGCTCGACAGCATCCTGCTGAGCGTCCAGGTCGCGGCGTCCGACCGGGCATGGCCGACCAACCTGCAATACGCCCGGCTGAACGACGCCGACCTCCGCTGCCGCTCCGCCGACGGCGTCATCCTGCGCTTCGCCGACATGACCGGCGCCAAGGTCAACATGGCCCTGATGAAGGGCAGCGACACCAGCGGCGCCAAGATGCCGACGACAAGGGCGCCGGTTGCCTTATCCGGCTGATGCCGGCTTGCCGTATCGGGCAAGCTGTGAGAGGACTTTACGGTTCCTGATTCGTAGAGTCCGAAGGTTTGCAGCCGATGGCGATCCTATTCCTGTCCCCGTCCGATAGTTCCGCCGAATGGCTTCCGGAACTGCATCGTCAGCTTCCCGACCGCGAGGTTCGGGTATGGCCCGATATCGGCGATCCCGACGACATCGACTACGCCATGATCTGGCGTCCTCCCGCAGGCGTACTGAAGCAGTTGCCGAACCTCAAGGTCATGCTGTCGCTGGGGGCCGGGGTGGACGGCGTCCTGAGCGATCCCGAGCTGCCGGACCTGCCGCTGGTCCGCATGGTCGAGCCGGGGCTGACCGAGGGCATGACCGAGTTCGTCGTGCTCCAGGTGCTGCACTGGCACCGCCAGATGGAAGCCTATCGGGCACAGCAGCGCGACGGCGTCTGGCGGCAGTTGCCGCAGAAGCTGGCGCGGGAACGCCGGGTCGGCATCCTCGGCCTCGGTGTCCTTGGGGCCGATGCGGCGCGGGTGCTGACGGAGCTTCGGTTCGACGTGGCCGGCTGGAGCCGGTCGGCGCGTGAACTGCCGGGCATCACCTGTTTCCACGGCGCCGCCGGTCTGGCCACCTTCCTGGCCCAGACCGAGATCTTGGTCTGCCTGCTTCCCCTGACGGAGGAGACCGCCGGAATTCTCAACTGGGAAACGCTGGCCGCCCTGCCGAAAGGCGCCTGTGTCGTCAACGTCGCGCGCGGCGGGCACGTCAACGAGGCGGACATGCTGGCCGCTCTCGACAGCGGGCACATCACCGGCGCCAGCCTGGATGTCTTCGGCCAGGAGCCGCTGCCGCCCGATCACCCGTTCTGGAGCCATGAACGGGTGATCGTGACCCCCCACGTCGCCGCCGTGACCCACGCCAGGACGTCGGTCGGTCACCTCGCGGAGCAGATCCGGCGGTTCGAAGCCGGAGAACCGCTGGATAACCTGGTGGACCGCAAGCGCGGCTACTGATCAGGCGAGCCGGCGCACGCCGGTAACCTGGGCGCCCCGCGCCGTCACCTCGGCCAGCGGCTCCTCCGTCACCATCATGTGGAAGGCGTTGGCATGCAGCAGCAGGTCAGGCCCCGTCATGATCCCGACATGGCCGGGGAAGAAGACGATGTCGCCGCGCCGCAGGTCGCCTGTCCCGGCCACCGCCTCGCCGATCGCCTGCGCCTGCTGGTCGCTGTCGCGCGGGACCGAAAGGCCGGCTGCATCCAGCGCTATCTGTACGAGACCGGAACAATCCAGCCCCATGCTGGTCTTGCCGCCCCACAGATAGGGCGCGCCGGTCAGCTTGCGCGCCGTCGCCACATAGTCCGATGCGATGTCGTCCAGCCCGGCCAGATGCTTCATGAAGACCCAGCCGCCCTGTTCAAGCTCGGCGAAGCCGTTGGTCTCGCCAGCCACCGCGACGCGGGAGGTCAGGCTGAGCACGTCGAGCGTCGGGCTTTTCAGGTCCGGCTCGGGAAACAGGAACGTTCGGATGGCGCTGACCCGATGGGTCGGCGCGGGAGTTTCGCCCCACAGCGTGTCGAGGCGCAGGTAGCCGACATAGCCGTCGGTCTCGATCTGGCCCCAGACCCAGCCGTCATGCTCCTCATAGACGGTGACCGTCTCGCCGAACAGCGCCTGTGTCGTCTGCCGGGCCTCGAAATCCGGCTGCGCCTTGACCGTTGCGAAACCGGTGCGAAGCTGGCACGGCACGCCTTCGACGAAGCGTTCGGCCTGAACGAGGCCTTCCAGATGCGCCGCCGCCAAGTCGGGGCGGTAGGGGTTAATCCGGGGGTCCGGCAAGGACAAGCTCATTGGATGCGTCCTCCAGCAAGGGGTACGGCTGGATATCCGCCGGCCCGTCCGCAGGTCCGGTCCCCGCACCGGCTCCCGCCACGGCTTCCGTCATTGCGGCCTGCTGCGACGTCAGCACCAGCTGGGAGAATTCCGTCAGGAACACCGATCCCTTGACGGTGCGCTGAACCAGCACGTTCCGCCGGTCGGCGTCGTCGCGCTTGCGCCGGACGAAGCCCAGCCGTCCAAGCCGGTCGAGCGCCCTGCTTATCGCCGGCTTCGAAATGCTGAGGGTGCCGGCAAGCCCGCGCACCGTATGGGGCGGCGGCGTCAGGTAGACGGTCAGCAGCAGGGCCAGTTGACGCGACGACAGGTCCGGGCCGGCCTGTTTCACACTTGAAACGAGAACATTGCGCCAGAGATCGAGGGCTTGGAGCTTGTGAGGCATTTCGTGACTCCCGATACACCACCCGGACGTATCGGGTCGCAACCGGGAATCTGCCGAAACGATCCCTTTTGAGCAAGAGTTTAAGCGCTTTTGGCATAGCGGCTCTCCAAATAAGAGTAAACCGCACGCATACCCAAGGCTTCACCCCCTTCGGGCCGTCCCGGTTTGGACGACGGATTCCACGCCATGACGTCCAGATGCGCCCACGGCGTGGTCTTTTCGACGAATCGTTCCAGGAACAATGCCGCGAGGATAGCCCCCGCGAACGGTCCGCTTCCGACGTTGTTGAGGTCGGCCACCTTGCTGTCCAGCAGCTTGGCGTAGGGCTGGTGCAGCGGCAGGCGCCACATCGGATCGGACTGCGACTCGGCCGCCTTCAGCAGCCCGTCCGCCAGGGCGTCGTCGTTGCTGAACAGCGCGGGAAGCTCCGTGCCGAGCGCGACTCGGGCGGCGCCGGTCAGGGTCGCGAAGTCGATGATCACCTCGGGCTTGTCGTTCACCGCCTTGGCCAGCGCGTCGCACAGGACCAGGCGGCCCTCGGCGTCGGTATTGCCGACCTCGACGCTCAATCCCTTGCGGGTCGCCAGCACGTCGAGCGGACGGAAGGCGTCGCCGGAGACGGAGTTCTCGACCGCCGGGATCAGCACCCGCAGGCGGACCGGCAGCTCCGCCATCATGATCATCCGGGCGACGCCCAGCACATGGGCAGCCCCGCCCATGTCCTTCTTCATCAGCAGCATGCCGCTGGACGGCTTCAGGTCCAGGCCGCCGGTATCGAAGCAGACGCCCTTGCCGACCAGCGTCACCCCCGGCGCGTCCTTGTCGCCCCAGGTCAGGTCGATCAGCCGGGGAGCCCGCGTGCTGGCGCGGCCGACGGCGTGGATGGTCGGATAGTTCTTCTTGAGCAGGTCGTCGCCGACGATCACCTTGACCTTGGCGCCGAACTCGTCCCCCAGCGTCTCGGCCGCCTGGGCAAGCTCCTCCGGCCCCATGTCGCTGGCGGGGGTGTTGATCAGGTCGCGGACAAGATAGGTCGCCGTGGCGATCCGCTCGACCGCCGCGCGGTCGGCTCGTTCCGGCCATGCCAGCGTCGCGAAGCTCTTGCCGTTGCCGGACTTGTAGCGGGTGAAGGCGTAGGTGCCCAGCGCCCAGCCAAGCGCCGCGCGCGTCGCCGTTTCCTGGTCGAGATCGGCGTCGATATGATAATCGCCGGCAGGCAGCGATGCCGGAAGGCCGCCATAGGCCCAGAAGTCCGCCGCATCGATGCCGGCCAGCACGCGGGCGAAGCCGCCGTCGGTACCGGGCAGGAGCGCCGTCTTGCCCGGCTCTCCCTTGAAGCCGATGCCGGCGACCCAGGCGCGTACCGTCGCCGGCTGGCCGGACAGCCAGCTTTCCAGGCCATCCTTGGTTACGGGGGTGAGCGGAACCGAAGCGGCGCCGGCGGTGGGGCGCAGGTGGGTCAGCAAGTCACTGTTCCTTCATGGCGTGGACGGGTAGAAGCCACATATGCGGCCCAAGGATGCAATGTCTTCCAACATGGACTGCCGGGCTGCCTCTGAAAAGCCTGAAGCGCCGGATGGCTTCATGGAGTATCCACAGGATGCTTTCAGCTTGGGCTGGTAACAACTAATCTCCCGCGAAATCATCAATCCAGAAGAAACCGGCGGACAATATGAGCGATCTTACCCTTGTCATCGGCAATAAAGCCTCATCGTCCTGGTCATTGCGTCCCTGGCTGGCGCTGAAGCAGATCGGCGTGCCGTTCGACGAGATCACCATTCCCCTGCGCCAGCCGGAAACCAAGGCCGAAATCCTGCGGCATTCGCCGGCCGGCAAGGTCCCGGTGCTGATCGACGGCGACCTGACCGTCTATGACTCGCTGGCGATCCTGGAATATCTGGCGGAAACCTATCCAGACGCGGGGCTGTGGCCCGACGACCGGGGCGCCCGCGCCGTCGCCCGCTCGATCGCGGCGGAGATGCATTCAGGTTTCGTCGACCTGCGCCGGAACATGCCGATGGACGTGACCGATAAGCATCCGCAGGAGGGACGTACGCCCGAATCCCTGGCCGACATCGCCCGAATCACCCAGCTCTGGCGCGATGCCAAGGCCCGTTTCGGCGCAGAAGGTCCGTTCCTGTTCGGCCGGTTCTCGGCAGCCGACGCCATGTACGCGCCGGTCTGCACGCGGCTGGATACCTATTGCGTCGAGCTGGACGAGGTTTCCCAGGCGTACGTCTCCACCGTACTCGGGTTGCCCGCCATGCGCGAATGGTACGCCGCCGGCGCCGCGGAGCCGTGGGGCGCGCTGCTCTGAGAGCGCCTATTGCGCCGGCGCATCGTCGCGGGTGACGGGCTCTTCAGGGGCTGGTGACTTGTCCACGGGCGGCGCTTCCGGCTCGGCCGCCTCCTTCAGGACGCCGGCCTCCCGGTAGTAGCGCGCGGCTCCCGGATGCAGGGGAACCGCCAGCCCGCTCAGCGCATTGGCAAGCTGGATCGAAGGTCCCTTGGGATGTCCGCTGTCGAGCAGCCGGCGCGTGTTCGGATGCCACAGCGCGCGGGTGATGCCGTAGACCAATTCTTCGGGCACGTCGCCGCGCACCAGCCACTGGGCGCCGACGCCCAAAGTCCGGGTTGCCAGGACACCTTCGTAGACGCCCTCGTCGATCACCGATTCGGTGAAGAAGGGCAGGCGCTCCTTCAGGCTCTTGCCATGCGGATCGTCGAACGACAGCAGCCTGACGGGAGTGCGCGCGGCGGCTTCCGCCACGGCGGCGACGGGGTGGCCGCCGACGATGAAGAAGGCGTCGATATCGTGCTCGACCAGCCGGTCGCCGGCGGGACCGGGCTTCAGGTAGCGCGCCTGCATGTCCTTCTCGCTGAGGCCGTAGGCCTCCAGGATCACGCGCGCCTCGACCAGCGTGCCGGAGCCTTCCTCGCCGACCGAGACCACCTTGCCGCGCAGGTCGCCGATGTTCCGGATATCGCTTTCGGCCCGGACCACGACATGCACGGTTTCGGTGTAGAGGTTGGCGATCGCGGTCAGCTGCTCGAAAGCCGGCTGACCCTTGTAGGGGCCGATCCCCTGATGCGCCCAGAACGCAATGTCCGCTTGCGACAGCGACGATTCGAGCGTGCCGGTCCTCATCTCCTTCAGGTTCTCGACCGATCCCTGGGTCGCCTGCGCCACGGCGATCAATCCGGCGACGCCGCAGCTTCCGCCACGGTCGCAGGGGCGCGATCCCGGCGGATTGCTGATCGCGTTGGCAAGCATCCCGCCGACCGGAAAATACGTTCCGCCCGTCGTTCCGGTTCCGATCCGGAAGAACCGGATGTCTTCCGCGCCGGCCAGTCCCGATCCCAGGAACAGCAGCGCCGCCGTCAGAAGTCCCGGCAAGGCACGCATGGTCCAGGCATGCGGAAACGGGACGAAGCGGCGGAGCCGGTCGGCGAGTGAGGGGGGAAGCACGGCAAACGGCCTTCCAGTGGGGGTGCAGCGTCCTGAGTACGGAGCCGAACGGCTCCGCATAACGTCATTTCACCAATTTTGATGCTATCGGCGTGTTCTCAATATGGCGCAAAGGCATTACAGGATTAATAACGCTGCCGAACGCTCGATTATTTCCCCAGTTCGCGGGTAGGGAAGCCCCCGATGGTCACTCCGCCGCCTCCGCCCGGGGGCTAGCATCGGAAATGGCTTCCGGTGCCGCGTCGAAATCGAAGGCAAGCTGCGCCGAATCCTCGTTGGCGGCTTCCGCGCGCGGGCTCAGCTCCATCGCGATCGGGGTAGTGGCAGTCTGCGGCATGGGCACGAAGGCGCCCTGTTCCTCCAGCGGTTTCGCCTGCCGCGCCGTCATGCGGTAGAGCGTGAACAGCGACAGCATCCCGGCGATGGCGCCGATATACAGGAACAGCCCGTTGAAGCCGGCCAGCCCCATCACGTGGGAAGCCAGGATCGGACCGGCCGCCGAGCCGACGCCGAACATCAGCAGCAGGCCGGCGCTTGCCGGAACGACCTCCTCCAGGCGCATGAAGTCGTTCGCATGGGCCAGCGCTATCGGGTAGATCGAGTAGGCGAGACCGCCGTAAAGGCCCAGCATGATCGCGAAGGCCAGGTTGGGGACGTTATCGGCGAAAGCGAGCGACAGGGCCGCCGCCGACACCCCGGCGATGGCGCCCAGGAAGACCGTGCGGCGGTCGAACCGGTCGGACAGGCGTCCCATGGGGAACTGCATCACGAAGCCGCTGAAGATCGCGACCATCATGAACAATCCCACATCCTCGACGCTGCCGCCACGCTCCTGGACATAGACGGGGGCCATGCTGCCGAAGGCGCCATTGATCAATCCGGCTCCGATACATCCGGCCACGCCCAGGGGGGAGATCCGGACGATCTCGATCATCCGCAGGCGGTTGGTGCCGACCGATCCGGGGGTCTGCGTCCGGCTCAAGGCCAGCGGCACCAGCGAAAGCGCCACCAGGATGGCGACCAGACTGAAGATCTGGAAACCGCCCGGATCGATCACCGTCAGCAGCGACTGGGAAGCGCCGTAGGACAGGTAGTTGACCGTCATGTAGACCGACAGCACCTGCCCGCGCACCGTGTTGGACGACGACGCATTGATCCAGCTTTCCGTGATCGTGAACAGGCCGGCAAGGCAGAAGCCCGCCACCACCCGCAGCAGCAGCCAGACGATCGGGTCGATCACGATGGCGTGGATCAGCGCCGAGATCGCCGCGATGGCGGCGAAGGCGGCGAAGGCGCGGATATGGCCGACCCGCTCGACCACGACGGGTCCGCGCAACGTTCCGAGGACGAAACCGACCGAGTACGCCGCCATGATCAGGCCGATCCGGTCGACCGGAAACTGCTCGATCCCCATGCGGACGGCAAGCAGCGTGGAGAACAGGCCGTTACCCAGGACCAGAATGCCGAGGCTGATCAGCAACGGCAGAATGGCGGCGAATACCTGCCGCAGATCCGACATCCACTCCTCCCGAAAGGGTTCGGCGCCACCCTTCCGGTGGCCCCTTAAGACAGAGCGGTATAGGAATTAACCACGTCGGGAACAAGGCGGCGAAAGCTGACCGGTGCCCCGAAACCCTTCAGTTCCGCCGATTCCACTATCGAATGCAACGGTGATATCACAGCCGAAACGACCGGGTCGGACGCCAGGCGGTCGGACAGGACGATATCGCCGCCCTGGCTCAACCCTTCCAGGCGGGCCGCCAGATTGACGGTGGAACCGAAATAATCGAGCCGCCCGTTCAGCGTGACGGCGACGCAAGCGCCTGAATGCAGGCCCATCTTGATCGCCAATCCCTCCGGCGGTGCGGACTGGATCGCCAATGCCGCCCTGACGGCATCGGCCGGATCGGCGAAGGCCGCCATGACGGCGTCGCCGATGGTCTTGACGATGGCGCCGTCATGCTCCCGCACCGTTTTGGCGAGCAAGGCGAAATGCTCCCGCACGATATGGAACGCGCGGGCATCGCCGACCCGGTCGTAGAGCGCCGTCGATCCCTTGAGATCGGTGAACATCAGGGTGACGGTGCCGATAGCCACCTCGTCGCCGGGCCGCAGCACCTCGTCCGAGAACATGTCGCGGAAGGCCTGCAAGGCCGTCACCTGATGCGCGGTCAGCGCATCCGCGATCCAGTCGCGCCGCTCCACCACCAGCGTCAGCGGATGGGAGGCGCGGTTCTCCAGGCTCAGCGGACCGGGGGATGCCTGCGGCACCGCGCGTACGGTGTCGCCGTCCGCGACGACCAGCGGAAAGCTGGAGGCGCCGGGTTCCCGCCAGTCCAGATCGACGGACCCGCCGGGCTCCAGGGTCCGCAGCCGCCACCATCCCGCCGGCAGGTCGACCGGCAGGCTGCGAACCTCGCCCGGCTCCAGCGTCTGCTGGACATGGACGTGCGGTGTGGTCATCGGCCCGGCAAGGCAGTACTCGCCTTCGGTAAGCGGCCGGAGTGCCGGAGCGGGCTGGAATGTCAGCTCGACGTTGCGGGTGAAATCGCGGCCGTAGTCGATGTTGCACGACGGGCAGTGCGCACCGCTCGGCAGCCGGTCCAGTGTGGCGGCCGTCGCCTTGGCTCCCCGGCAGCGCGGACACAGCAGGTTCCAGCGCAGCGTCAGCAGCCCCGTCTTGACGGCGCCCAGGCAAAGCTCGACCACCGGACGCGGAGCGGCATCCCAGCTACGGGCGAGCGCCAGCGGCCGGATTTGCAATAGGTCGACTTCCTGCGCCGTCAGCAGATGGTCGGCCAGCCGCCGGGCAAGTCCATGGCCGTTGCCGCTTTCCTCCAGGGCCGTCACCATGCCGTCGATCCGCTGCGTCATCGCCGGATCTACCGGAGGTGCCGCATAGTCGAAGGGACGGGTCTTGGTGTCGGCGGCATGCGCCGCGGCTTCCCGGACCAGCTTTTCGGTCTTGGTTCCGAACTTGTCGAGAAAGCCCAGCCGCAGCAGCAGCCAACCCAATAGGTTGGAAGGGGCCGCTTCAAGCGTATAGGAGACGTCGGTGCCGCCGCGCTCCGGCGTCAGCTTCAGGGTCGGGCTGACAGTCGAGAACGGCCCCTTGCGGAACCGCCTCGTCTGGGTGAAGCCATGCGGAGCGATCCATTGGAACGGCTCCTCCTCCCATTCGAGCCGGTAACCCCCTGCGATGCCGCGTCCGATCCGGAGCACGGTGCCGTCGGGGCGGGGGATCTCCTCGACCTGATATTTCGGCAGCCCCATGGCCTCGTTGAAGCGCGGCGTGTCCGCCAGCAGCGGCCACAGCCGTTCCGGCGGCTGGTCGAACCACCAAATCCAAGTCCGCCGCTGCGCCTTAGCCATGTTCCGGAGCCGAGTTCATTACATAAGGCCGCAACATTCGGGGTACCGGGCGCACCGGCCCGGCACCCCGAAGCGATCAGATCGCCTTCAGGACGGCTTCGGCGCTGGAAACCTCGAACGCTCCCGGAGCTTCGACGTTCAACGTCTTCACCACGCCGTCCTCGATCACCATGGCGAAGCGCTTGCTGCGCTGGCCCAGGCTGTAGCCGCTGCCGTCCATCTCCAGGCCTAAGGCCCGGGTCAGCTCGCCGTTGCCGTCGGGCAGCATCGTGATCTTGTCGCCGACATTGGCGGACTTGCCCCAGGCTTCCATCACGAAGGGGTCGTTCACCGCCATGCACACCACGTCGTAGCCCTTGGCCTTGAACTCGTCGATGCGATCGACGAAGCCGGGCAGGTGCTTGGCCGAGCAGGTCGGGGTGAAGGCGCCGGGCACCGCGAACAGGACGGCCTTCTTGCCGCCGAACAACTCGTCGGTGCTGACTTCCTGCATGCCGTTGGATGTCAGGTGCTTGAGCGTGACGGACGGAAACTTGTCGCCGGCCTGAATCGTCATGGTTGGGGCTCCTCCTTCGTGTAATCGGTATCAGAGATGTAGACCGGTGCGGCGTTCCGTCGCAAGGAGCTTCCTCTCAGCGGGCGCGATCGAGTGCCGCCAGGACGGCCGCTTCGGTCAGCAGCTCCGGCAGGGCGATGCCTTCGGGAGCACCCGGACCGTAGACGATGTTGAACGGGATGCCGTAGCGTCCATGCTCGGCCAGATACGACGATATCCTGTCGTCGGGCCGCGTCCAGTCCGCCCGCATCGGTACGACGCCGGAACCGAACAGCCGTTCGGCGACGGTCCCGCGCGTCAGCACGAGCTTCTTGTTGGCCTGACAGGTGATGCACCAGTCGGCGGTGACATCGACGAACACCGTCCGCCCGGCGGCCACCTGCTCCCTGATCGCGGCCTTGTCGAACGGCGTCCACCGTCCGTCGATGGCGGCAGCCGCCTGCGACGCATGGCGGTCGAGCGCCAGCGGCAGGCCGAAGGCAGCCAATGCCAGCACCGCCGCCAGTGCTCCGCCCGCGACTCGGGCACGGCCGGGCAGGCGCTTCCGGATCGCCAGGACGAGGACAAGGGTCGCCATCAGCGCGCCGACCGCCAGGGCTGCCGCTGGGCTGACCTGGACCGCCAGGACGGAGAGCAGCCAGACGCCGGTCAAGGCCAGCGTGCCGCCCAGCACCCGGCGCAGCACCAGCATCCATCGGCCGGGGCGCGGCAGCCGCGATGCCAACGCCGGGAAGGCCGCGACCAGCAGATAGGGCAGGGCAAGCCCGAGTCCGAGAGCCGCGAAGACGGCGAGGATCTCCAGCGGACCGCGCGCGAGCGCGAAACCGACCGCCGTGCCCAGGAAAGGGGCCGAGCAGGGCGTCGCCAGCAGCGTCGCCAGCGCTCCGGTAGCGAAATGGCCGCCCAGGCTGGTGGAATGACGCCCGCCATCCGCATGGTGTCCACCCAACGCCGCGTCGGCGATGGCGCGAGGCAGCGGGATCTCGAACAGGCCCCAGAGATTGGCGGTGAAGCCGGTGACCAGCACCACCATGAAGACCAGGAACAGCGGCTGCTGGAACTGGATTCCCCAGCCCACCGCCGAGCCCGTCAGCTTCAGGGCGATGGCGGCGCCCGCCAGCACCATGAAGGAGAACAGGATGCCGGCGGCGGACGCCAGGAAGCCGGCGCGGATCTCGCGCGGCGCGCTGCCGCCATGGCCGACCACCGACAGCAGCTTCAGCGACAGGACGGGCAGCACGCAGGGCATCAGGTTCAGCAGCAACCCGCCGATCAGGGCAAAACCCAGTATCGCGATCAGGCCGGGCACCCCGCCAAGGCCTGCTCCGGCGGCGCCAGCGTCGACGGTTGCCGTTGTTTCCAGGCTGCGGGCGCCATCCACCAGCGTCAGCGTGACCGGCAGCCCATCGAGCGGCACCGGCTGGCCGGTGGACGGAAGAGTGACGGCGATCCGGCGGTCGCCGTCGGCATAGGCGACGGTTGGCGCTCCGAAGACGGTGCCTGCGGCATTTTCGACGAACACATCGGGATCGACGAACGGCTCGCGCGCCGTGGCGACCACCTCCAGACCCTTGCCGGAGGCCCGTACGCTCTCGACGGCAAGGCCGGATGCGGCGCCGTCTCCCGGCACGTACGACGTGAACCGGGCGATCAGGTTGGCGTCGCCGCCGCTCGACGCGGCCGGACCGGCAGGCACGTACAGAGTCAGGTCCAGGTGCTGGGGAACGCAGATATCGCTGCACACCAGCAGATCGACGGAGGCCTTGAGGTCGAGCGGTCCGCCCGCCTGAGCCGGCGTGGCCATGATCGGAAAGACGACTTCGCCGTCATATCCGAAGGTCTCGATCCCGAACAAAGTGAAGCGGTGCGGGGCCGGCCAGCGGAAATCCGTGCCGGCGAGGTTGACGCTGCCGTCCCACGACACCTGCGGCGGCAGGCCGGCATCGCCGGGGGAGCGCCAATAGGTCTTCCATCCCGGCTTCATCTTCAGATGCAGTCCGAGCGGGACGCGGTCGAGAGCGCCCGTGCCCTCTCCCGTACCGTCGACGGCGGCGATCAGCCGGCCCTCGACGGTGTCGGTCTGCTGCCAGGGACCGCTGGCGCCATGGGCCGGGATGTTGGCGGCGAGCAGCGCCGCCAGGAGCACGAAAAGTCCGGTGGCGACACTGCGCAAGGTGGATTTGCTGATCATGGCGCTCGGATTTTGTGTTTCCATGGTCGGTATTATAGGTGGCAAGCCGTCGCAGGTGCTGTCACACTTTCGTCAGGCCTGTTGATACGGTGAGATCAGCCACCACATTTCGGGCCTTGAGGAATACGGAACGGCACGAATGACTGAAGCAACGCGCACGCCCCAGTATCTGACCGGCCAATTGCTGATCGCCATGCCGGCCATGCCGGACCAGCGTTTCCAGCGCTCGGTCATCTATATTTGCGCCCATAATCCAGATGGCGCCATGGGCCTGGTGATCAATAAGCTGTTCGGGTCCATTACATTCCCCGATCTGCTGGAACAACTCGGAATCGACACTCCCGGCCATGCCGCCAACATGCGGGTGCATTTCGGCGGGCCGGTCGAGTCGGGACGCGGCTTCGTTCTGCACTCCACCGACTTCGTGCGCGAAGGCACCATGACGGTGGACGACGATGTCGCCCTGACCGCCACCGTCGATATCCTGCGCGCCATCGCCGACGGCCGCGGCCCCAAGCACGCCATGCTGGCGCTCGGCTACGCCGGCTGGGGACCCGGTCAGCTCGACGCCGAAATGCAGGCGAACGGCTGGCTCAACGCCCCGGCGGACGACGGCCTGCTCTACGACCGCGATCTCGATACCAAGTGGGAGCGCGCCATCGCCAAGCTGGGCGTCAGCCTGTCGATGCTGTCCGGCGAAGCCGGCCACGCTTGAATCCTGTGGGAGTTGATGAAACGCGTTGGGCCACGGCCCAACCTACGTGTGATGCGTAGGTTGGGCCGTGGCCCAACAACTCTCTACAATCCAACTTCAGCTTTCTACTCGCGCATGGCCCGGACGACGGTGTCGCGCATCGGCTGGAGCAGGTACGACATCAGGGTCCGCTCGCCTTTCTTGATCACGACCTCGGCAGGCATGCCGGGGATGACGTTCAGGCCGGAGATGCTTTCCTTGCTCTTGTCGTCCACCAGCACCCGGACGTTGAAGTAGGGCTGGTTGGTCTTGGGATCGATCAGCCGGTCGGCGGAAACGGTCTTCAACTGGCCGTGGATCATCGGCGTGGTGCGCTGGTTGAAGGCCGGGAAGCGGATTTCGGCCGGCATGCCGACCTCCAGGCCGTCAATATCGGCCGGACGGATCTGGGCATCGACGACCAGATGGTCGTTCTGCGGCACGATGTCCAGGATGCGGCTGCCCGGCGCGATCACGCCGTCGACCGTATGGACCGCCATGTCCACCACGACGCCGGCCTCCGGCGAGCGGACTTCCATGCGGCTCAGCTCGGCCGTGGTCGCGTGCAGCCGTTCGGAGGACTCGAACAGCTTGGCCTGGGTGGTGCGAAGGTCGGTCTCGACCTGCTCCAGGAAGGTCTTGCGGGCCTGGGTGATCTGAAGCTCCGCTTCGCCGATCGACTGGCGGACGCCGGCGATGCGGGCCAGGATCTCGCCCCGCTCGGCGATCAGCACTTCCACTTCACGCCTGTACTGGAGCACCTTGTTGGCCGGGGCGTTGCCCCGCTCGGCCAATTCGCGCAGGCCGGCCAGTTCCTGGTCCAGCAGCGCGCTTTGCCGAAGCTTCGCCTTCTCCTGAAGCTCCATGCCCGAGATCTGTTCGAGCGACTGGGAGATGCGGTTGCGCAGGATCGACGTCTGACCGGTCAGGCTCTCCCGCCGGGCGTCGAACAGGCGTTGCTGGCCGGCCAGCGTTTCCGCCAGATCGCGCTCGGTCTTGGCCCGCTCGAGCAGCTGGGGCGGGAACTTGATGGTGGCAAGGCCATCCCGTTCCGCCAGCATCCGCGCTTCCTCGGCCAGCGACAGGTCGACCTGGGCGCGCAGCATCTGGGCCAGGGAGCGTGTCTGGGTCGGGTCGAGCCGCAGCAGGACATCGCCGATCTCCACATGCTGGCCGTCGCGGACCAGGATGTCCTGGATGATGCCGCCCTGTAGGTGCTGGACCGACTTGCGGAAGCTGTCCACGACGACGGTCCCGCTGGCGATCGCCGCGGTGCTGAGCGGCGCGAAGGTCGACCATGCGGCAAGCCCGCCGAAGGCGGTCAGGATGACCAGCCAGCCGGTCATCGCCGTGCGGCCGTACTTCGTCGGATAGTTCGGCTGGTGACTTGCCCTAGCGTTCCGCTTTTCGAGCGCCGACTTGCCCGGAAGACCCGGCAGGAGGGCGGCATTGGTGTCGATGACACTGGTCATGGTCAGGAGGCCTGCTGGGCGGTGATGCCCGGCTGGGCCGCCGGGGCTGTCGCTACGACGGGACGGGTGAAGCGGGCGAGCACTTCGGCCCGGTTGCCGAACATCCGGACGGTGCCTTCGGCTAGGACGAGGATCTGGTCGGTCACGCCCAGGATGCTGGGACGGTGCGAGATGATGACGACGGTGGTGCCGCTGCGCTTCAGCTCGGTGATCGCATAGACCAGCGCCGCTTCGCCCTCGTCGTCCAGGTTGGAGTTCGGCTCGTCCAGGATGACGAGGCAGGGGCCGCCGTAGACTGCGCGGGCAAGCCCGATCCGCTGGCGCTGACCACCCGACAGGGCGCAGCCGCCGGTCCCGATCGGCGTGTCGTAGCCCTGGGGCAGGTGCAGGATCATGTCGTGGACGCCGGCGCGCTTGGCGGCGGTCACGATGGCCTCGCTGTCCATCTCGCCGAAGCGGGCGATGTTCTCGGCGACCGAGCCGTCGAACAGCTCGACATCCTGCGGCAGGTAGCCCATGAAGTCGCCGCGGGCTTCCGGATCCCAGTTGTGCAGGTCGGCCCCGTCGATCCGGACGGTGCCGGCATAGGGGCGCCAGGCGCCGACCAGCAGGCGGGCGAGCGTCGACTTGCCGGCGCCGCTCGGGCCGATCACGCCAAGCACCTGCCCGGCGGGCAGGTCGAAGCTGACGCGCGACAGCGTCGGGGCTGAGCTTCCCGGCGGCACCACGACGACCGTCTCGACCTTCAGGTCGCCGGTCGGACGGGGCAGCGCCACCCGCTCCTGATACTTGGGAACGCGGTTCAGCAGCTCGGTCAGGCGGCGGTGGGCGATACGGGCGCCGACGAACTGCTTCCAGGTGCCGATGGCCTGCTCGACCGGGGCCAGCGCCCGGCCCATCATGATGGAGCCGGCGATGATCAGGCCGGGCGAGATCTGCTCGTGGATCGCCAGATACGCGCCGCCGCCCAGGATGGCGGTCTGGAGCAGCAGGCGGATGAACTTGGTCAGACCCATGATGACGCCGGCGCGGTCGCTGGCGATCGCCTGGAGCCGCAGGATTTCCTCGCGGCGGCCGGCCCAGCGGTCGCGGAAGTTGCCGAACATGCCCATCGCTTCAAGCACTTCGGCGTTGCGCATGCTGCTGTCGATGGCGCC
Source organism: Skermanella sp. (assembly GCF_059503625.1). Classification (NCBI taxonomy): domain Bacteria; kingdom Pseudomonadati; phylum Pseudomonadota; class Alphaproteobacteria; order Rhodospirillales; family Azospirillaceae; genus Skermanella; species Skermanella sp. The sequence continues at coordinate 64 of NZ_JCACHA010000555.1, read as the reverse complement.
GGCCGCGACCACGGCGTTCTTGTTTGCGGCCTCCAGCGGCTTCTTGGTCACCGCCTCGTTGATA
>NZ_JCACHA010000554.1:0-2003 GCF_059503625.1 Skermanella sp. | reverse complement strand
ACCTAATAGCCTTTCAGCGCGGGAGCAGACTATGCCACGTATCGAAGCTTTTCTGATCGATTCCAAGAAACTTTTCCGGGAGGGGCTCAAGCGCCTGCTGGATGACTCGCCGTTCCAGATCGTCGCCGAAGCGGGCAACATCCGCGAAGGCGTCGCGATCGCCGAGTCGGGGCTCCGCCCTCAGCTCGTCCTGCTCGATCTGGTCAATGGCGGCGACGACGAAGCCGAGGCCATGCGGCGTCTGCGGGCATTGCTGCCGGACACCAGGATGGTCGTTCTGACGACCGACCTTTGCACGCGCCGTCTGGCGAACGCACTCGAGGCGGGCGCCGACGGTTACCTCATGAAAGACCTTTCCGCCGATGCCCTGGCTCAGTCGCTGAGGCTGGTGATGATGGGCGAAAAAGTGTTCCCGACCCATCTGGCCGCACTTCTCATCAGCGGCCGGGTCAACGGCAACGGGCTCGAGATGCCGATCTCGCGAAAGGGCCTGTCGCAGCGCGAAGTTCAGATCCTGCGTTGCCTGCTCAACGGCGACAGCAACAAGATGATCGCCAACCATCTGAACATCACGGAAGCGACCGTCAAGGTTCATCTGAAGAGCCTGCTGCGCAAGATCAACGCGTCGAACCGTACACAGGCGGCCATCTGGGCGCTCAACAACGGCATCGGCGGAGAGCTGACCGGCGGCGCCGCGGCATCGATCGCCTGAAGCACTTCCTTGTATCGGGGAAAGAGGGCCGGTTTCCCACGCTGCAAGGGACCGGCCTCTTTTCTGTCCGGCCCGGTCGCCGCCGGATCCTGGCTGTTGGTCGAAGCGTATGGCTTGCGGTCTCCGGCTGTCAGCCTTCGGAGGTGCGCATCGCCAGCGGCGTCAGCGTTTCCGAACCCCGCGCCTGTTCGAGCGAGGGCTGCTGACGTGCCGCGAAGACGCCCGCTTCGGTGCGGTTGCGGAAGTGCAGTTTCGACAGGACGCTTCTGACCATCGACTTGATGACGGCTTCGGACAGGTCGAGCTGGTCCGCGATCGTCCGGTTGTTGAGCCCCTGGCCGAGAAGAAGCAGTGTCTGGAACTCGACGTCCGAGAGGCGAGGCAGAAGCGTCAGCCTGATCTCGTCTACCCCGAGGCGGGACAGGAACTGCTTGGGCATGAGGCAGTGCCCTTCCAGTCCCAGATCGATCAGCTCGTTGATCCGGTCGGAGTTGATGTCCTGGAAGACCCAGGCATCTGCGAAAGCGAGGATGTGGGCTGCATCGAGCAGCTCGCGGCTGCTCAGCACCACCACGATCCGGCTGCGCCGGGAAAGCCGAAGATAAACCATCGGCTCGTTCTCGCGCAGCGCCGCGAACTGCTGGACACCGATCAGGATGGCGTCGGGAGTGATATTGCTTTGCTGAAGATCAGCAATATCGTGAAAAACGGATATCCGGTGTCGGCCGCCGTTTTCCAGGGCCGAGACCAGGTGGTCGGCGATCGTGTCGTCGTCGACGACGAGGCAGACATGCATGGGCGTCACTGTGTTCAACCTGGTATCATCCAAACCGGGGGGCAGCTTATGTCGGGCGGATTGCTCATTGTGCACATGCATGGTTCGGCTCTGACTCTTGGCGCGAGGTCCCGGCTGGCGGGGCACCGCGACGGGTGAAGACTGTCTGTCGAAGAGCAGTTCGTCATTTCTGAAAGTCTCTAAGCATTAAAGTTGAGGGTGCTAAGAAGCTCTATGACAAACGCCGGAGTTAGAGCGAATATTATAGTAAAATCCAAAGCAGCGCGGTTGGTTAATTTACAATATCGCAGTGATTGCGGTGCGAGAATAAAGCAATGAGGTTATATTCTTGCTTATCGTGGCAATCCATCCGGTGTGTCGTGGCGCAAAAGTACGGACTTGATGCCAACTTAGGTTGTGCTGCGCTGAAGAGGCTATCCCATCAGACTGGAGCAAAGATAGGTGTCAAATAGATTGTACTTGAGAGATCATCGATCTGCCACGTAACGTTAGGTG
>NZ_JCACHA010000553.1:0-2005 GCF_059503625.1 Skermanella sp. | reverse complement strand
AGGCAGCTCCAGCTTTACGCGAGATGCTCCAGATGGAGCTACAGATGTTTCAATAATATGGTGTCGGAGCGTTGGGTAGTGGACAGCTTGCCGCTCTGACGCTCCACACTCCTGCTTCGCGGATGATCTCCGTCCTGGCACAAGAATCGGCCGCCGGAACAGCAGCATTGGCCGGGGTGCGCACCGCCTCGTTCAGGCTTTGGAACGCAGTGTGCCGGGCTTGCTCCTGTGCCCAGGTGCTGTTGAACGGCGGGAGTCCGAGTGTATTCGCCGGCCCCCAGACCCTGATCGCCGGGTTCGATGTGGCGACCGGACAGGTGTTCGGCCAGATTGGCGACCATCGGTGCGAGACCGATTTTGTGGCCTTCCTGGAAGAAATGCTCGATCGCGTCGCCACGCTTCGTCGCGGTGACGGTGCAGATCGCGCGCTCGCCGCCGCGCTTCGCCGCTGTCGCCGTGACAAGCGCTGTGGATCTCCGGCCTGTCCGGTGTGCGTTCGGGCGTGGCAGCGGCGCGTCTGCACCAACATGGACCGACTTTTCCTTGAGGACGACGCGCTACACTTGGTCACGCTGCGCGAGGATCGCTGGCTGTATTACAGCGTCGTGCGCCAAACCTGATGCGCCTATCTCCGTGCCCCCGCATTGTCGGGTAACGTCACGCTCCAAAGCGATCCAGATTCAACGCAAACCGCTGTAAGAGGATGTTGAGCTGAAGGTATGATAAAGTAGCCGCAAAGTTCAGGCCATCTGCTCAAGGCCTTTAGCCAGCCGTTTAATGAGGATTTGGCTCATGGCCATGTAGAGGAAGGTCTCGCCGGTTTCAGGCAACCGTTCATAGTCTTTGGCCAAACGTCGATTGCGGCTGAGCCAGGCAAGCATTCTTTCAACTTTCAACGACCCACCTTCGAGCTAAAACGTGTGATTGCTCACCGGGTTAGCTGAGCGCGTGATGGAACCCGGGCGCACCGCGCATTGGGGGTGGCTGGCGATCCGGTGTTGCGTTACGCGGCCGGACATGGGTCAAAGGCGGGATGACGGTTCCGCCGCGTTATCGCCTGAGTGAGGCCGAGAAGGACGCCCTGCTGATCGAGCAGGCGGCGCTGATCGAGCCGCCTGGCGGCGCTGATCGAGCCGCCTGGCGGCGCGGATTGCCGAACTGGAGGCGTTGCTCGCCCAACCGAAGAAGACCTCGCCAAATTCCCACCTTCCGCCCTCGCAGGATGGCCCCGGGGGCAAGGCCCGCAAGGCGAAGCGGCAACGCAAACCGCGGCCGTCCCGTCCCGGTGTCGCGCGGCCACTCGCGCCCGATCCCGATCGCACGGAGCGCTGCCTGGCCGAGGAATGCCCGCATTGCCAAACAGCGCTGTCGTCGGCGGGACAGCGGTGCCGGCATCGCTACGACCACATCGGCCTGCCCGAAGTCCGCCCGGTGGTGACGCGGGTCGAGCTGTTCGGCGGCCGCTGCGGTTCGTGTGGGCGGCGCTACCGGGCCGAGCCGCCCGCCGCCATGCCGCCGGGGACGCCGTTCGGGCCCGGCATCCGCTCGCTGCTGGCCTACCTGCACCACAGCCATCATGTCGGCTTCGAGCGGCTGGCGCGCATGCTGAAAGAGCTGTTCGGGCTAACCATCTCCGAAGGCGCCATTGCCAACACCTTCCGTCGGATGGGCGCCGCGCTCGACACCGCCCGGAAGGCGATCAAGGCTAAACTCCTGGGGGCTTCCATCATCGCCTCGGACGAGACGACGACGCGGGTCAACGGCGTGACACACTGGCAGTGGGTGTTCCATTCCGATGAGGCCGTGCTGCACACCATCGCGCCGAGCCGGGGCCGGGCGGTGGCTGCCGCGGTTCTGGGCGCGCACCAGCCCGAGGTGTGGATCTCCGACCGCTACGCCGGCCAGCAGGAACTCGGGCGGGTCCACCAAGTGTGTTTGGCTCACGTCTTGAGGGACGTGCAGTACGCCATCGACTGCGGCGACGGCGTGGTCGCGCCGAAGATCC
>NZ_JCACHA010000552.1:0-2012 GCF_059503625.1 Skermanella sp. | reverse complement strand
CTCCTCGTTTGCAACCTCACGCGTTCCTAACAGAAGGTCAGCTTTGCCGTTCTGGAAAAAAACCGGCCCGAACCCGACGGACCGGGGGAAACTGGCGACCAAGCGCTCGGTGGTGACCGACGCGCGCGGGGTCCCCATCGGCCTCGCCGTCGATGGCGCCAACGTGCCCGACTACAAGCGGCTTCAGGAGACACTCGACACTATGCCGGTCCAGCGTCCGGAAGCGCGTCCACAACAACCGGTGAACCTGTGCATCGACAAAGGCTACGACTATGATGGACCTCGGCGGATCGCCTATGACTACAACTTGATTGCCCATATCCGACGCCGCGGCGAAGAGACCAGGACAGTACCGTATCATCCAGACTATCAGCCCCGCCGGTGGGTTGTTGAACGCCTACATTCCTGGATCAACCGCTTTCGGCGGTTGCTCATCCGCTGGGAGAAAAAGTCCCGCAACTACGAGGCCATGCTCCATTTCGCCTGCGGTATTATCGCCTGGGAACAAACCAACCTACTGGGATAGGCTCTTAGTGCAACAACCAGCCATTTGGCTCTCCAATACGATATTGGCTGCTCTACCTCACGAATTTGGCGAGTGCCGATAACACGTTTCCTCCATAGAGTAGCTTACCCCTCAAAACCATAGGTCGAATGAATAGCTTGAAACAAAATCTGCAAGGTGCAGTATTATTCTTCACCATGGTGATGTCCGTAGCATCGAGTCATCTTTGGGGGCTTCATAGATGAGAATCAAACGGTTAACCGCAGCTGTATGCTTTGTATACATACTCATCTTGGATTTCCCAGCCCAGATTGTTGCGCAGCCGTTAGATCTTCCTGCCGACACGATGATTGCAACTGATACCGTGGATGGATTAGCAGTTGGAAGAACCGCTGGAATAGGCGATGTTACGACCGATGGAGCTGCTCAATATTCTATTCCTTTTTGGGTTGCCCCAGGGAGAGCAGGTATCCAACCGAATTTGTCGTTGAACTACAATAGCCGAAGCGGAAACGGCCTCGTCGGCGTCGGCTGGACAGTCGGGGGACTGTCCCAGGTTACACGCTGCCGTAAAACACACCTTCAAGACGCCACAGCAGATGCTGTCAGCTTTGACAACGGCAACGATGGCGATCCATTTTGTTTTGAGGGGCAGCGACTCGTTATGGTTGGCGGCCTCAAAGGCCCAGAGAGCATCGAAGGAGGAGAGTTAACCGAATACCGAACCGAGAATAACATTCACGCCAAAATAACTTCTCACGCTCCCGACGCACTAGGACCCCGGTTCTTTCAAGTTTACTTGAAAGACGGTCGGATCTTAACATACGGCGGCACACTGGACTCGGTTCTTGAAGGCGCACGGGTGCATGTCTCAGTTCAGCATGTAAACTACAATCCACCGTTCAACCAAGGAAACTGGGAATTCAGTAACAACTATGACCAGCGTGTTCGGTACGCATGGGCTCTGCGCCGCGTAGAGGATCGTGCCGGAAACTATATGACAATTGCATATGATACAGACAAGTTGGATGATGCTTACGGGATTGTACCTAAGCTAATACGCTATACAGGATCCAAAGGCCCTATGGTTTCGGATCCGACACGTTCTATACATTTTCATTATGAAAAACGACCTGATATGATGGAGTGGTACGTCAGCGGTTTTAAGATGAAGCAGGATAAACGCCTCACTCGAATTGATATGCGCTGGGAAAGAGAGACCGGTAACTCGATACTTCTGCGCTCCTATAATCTCGGGTACAGAAATGACGGAGGAACTGATCGGAGCATACTTGAAACGGTTCAAGAGTGTGACGGTGCTGCTATATGCATGCCGCAGACATCATTTGAATGGACAGCTACAGGCACAGGATTTAGGAAGATTGACACTACGATTGATATCGATGTTAACCCAACACAACCATCAACGCCATCGCGCGCGGTGCTACATACTGGCGACATAGATGGTGACGGGCTTGATGACGTTTTGATAAGAGACGGCGCGGGT
>NZ_JCACHA010000551.1:0-2013 GCF_059503625.1 Skermanella sp. | reverse complement strand
CAAAGCCCAGGGATTGGGCTGGAAGAATCCATCGACTCCGGCGGCCATGGTCATGGCGTTGGCCCCCATCGACCCGGCTCCCCAGGCGGATGCCGCCATCTGGCGGAACGGGCCGTGCTCCACCCTGCGCCAGAATTCCTGAAGCCGGGCCAGCCGTTTGCCCGGCGCATTGCCGGCGATCAGGCCGGCGTTGATGGCGCCGATGGAGGTTCCGATCACCCAGTCCGGCTCAAGTCCCACTTCCTGCATCGCCTCATAGACGCCGGCCTGATAGGCGCCCAGCGCGCCGCCGCCCTGGAACACCAGCACCACCTGACCCAGGCTTTCCTTGTCGAACGCCGCTTGCGGCTTCACGTCGGTCTTCGTCATCAGCATGTCGGCTCTCCTGAAGTCGAGGGGATGGGATCAGTGCGCAGTCCAGCCGCCGTCGACCGGTATCGCGGCGCCGGTGATGGAGGCGGCTGAGGCCCCGGCCAGGAAGACGGCGACCGCGCCGATCTCGTCGACCGTGGCGAAGCGCTTGCTGGGCTGCTGCGCCAGGAGCACATCGCGGACGACCTCCTCGCGCGAGATCCCGTGGACCTTCGCCTGATCGTCGATCTGCGCTTCGACCAGGGGCGTCAGGACGTAGCCGGGACAGATGGCGTTGCAGGTGATCGGCTCCTCCGCCACTTCCAGCGCCACCGACTTGGTGAAGCCGACGATGCCGTGCTTGGCCGCGACATAGGCCGACTTGAACGGGGAGGCGACGAGGCCGTGGGCGGAGGCCACGTTGACGATCCGGCCGAACCCGTTGCCCCGCATGACCGGCAGCGCCAGCCGGACGGTATGGAAGGCGGAACTGAGATTGATCGCGAGTATCCGGTCCCACTTGGCGGTCGGGAACTCCGTCACCGGGGCCACATGCTGGATGCCGGCATTGTTGACCAGGATGTCGAGCCGGCCATGGGTTTCCACCGTCATGTCGACCATCCGGCCGATCGCGGCCGGATCGGACATGTCGGCGTCGGAATAAAGGGCCTCCACGCCGAAGTCCTCTTCGATCCCGCCACGGGCTTCCGCGATGTCCTTGGCCGTGCCGAAGCCGTTCAGGACGACGGCAGCCCCCCTTGCGGCGAAGGCCCTGGCGATGCCCAGCCCGATGCCGCTGGTCGATCCGGTGACGAGCGCCACCCGGCCCAGGAACTCGCTGGCCGGCGAGGTACGGTTTCCCAAACTGCGCGTGTCCATGAGAAGTCTCCCTGTTGGTCCGGGACAGACTTTCCCATTCGCACAGGGCCTTCGTGAAATGCCGGTTGGCTAATCAGTCGATACGCGCCGGCTATCGAAACATTAGCCACCCGGCATTTCACTGGAACGGTTGAAACGCCGATCCTCGGTCCCGACACCACGCGATGGTGCGTGGCAACCGGGAGACTTCAGATGATCGCCAAGCTTTCGATGGATTCCGTTCTGGTGCGCGGGCTGTTCGGTGCGCTGCTGATCGGCGGCGCCGTGGCGATGGCTCCGGCTGCGGCGCTGGCCGGCTCATGCCCCGCCGGCAAGCAGGGCGTCGATGTGCGGAAGCCGGACACGACCCCGGCGCGGGACGTGACCGATACCGTCATCTCCTCGATCGACGTGGCCAAGGAGCCCGCCGATATCGAGGGAAGGCAGTTCCGCATGCGCCGGCTGGAGGTCAAGCCGGGCGGCGTCGTGCCCTGGCACAGCCACGACGACCGTCCCGCCATCATCTACATCGTGAAGGGCGAGATCACCGAATACGCCAGCACCTGCTCCGTCCCCATCGTCCACAAGGCCGGCGACAGCACGGCGGAGCGGCACGGCGTCGCCCATTGGTGGAAGAACACCGGCAAGACCACGGCCGTCCTGATCTCCGCCGACCTGCTGCATGTGAACGACGCCGATCCGCACATGATGTAGGACCAGGGACCGGAGATATTGATCGGTGGAGACGCTCATGCCGTAGGTCGGCTAAAGCGAAGCGGCAGCCGACAAGCAGGCGCGTCCATG
>NZ_JCACHA010000550.1:0-2016 GCF_059503625.1 Skermanella sp. | reverse complement strand
CGCAAGTGGCTCGACCAGACGTATCAGGTCAAGGGCTTCGTCCGGCGATGAGAACAAGGGGAAACCGTTCATGAAACTCGTAGTGGCCATCATCAAACCGTTCAAGCTCGACGAAGTGCGCGAGGCCCTGACGACGCTCGGCATCCAGGGCCTGACCGTCAGCGAAGTCAAAGGGTTCGGCCGGCAGAAGGGGCAGACCGAGATCTATCGTGGTGCCGAATATTCGGTCAGCTTCCTGCCGAAGGTGAAGGTCGAGGTCGCCGTGAGCGAGGAACTGGCCGAACAGGTGGTCGAGGCGATCCAGAAGGCGGCCAACACCGGCCGGATCGGCGATGGCAAGATCTTCGTACTGGAAATCTCCCAGGCCGTGCGTATCCGCACCGGCGAAACCAACGGCGAAGCGCTTTAGGCGCTGGCCGCGAGGCGCTGTAGGCGCTAGCGACGACGTCTCCGTCTCTTGCGCATGAGGGCGTGGCCCGGCGGAATGGCAGTTCCGCCGGGTTTTCCATGCCTGGACCCGCCAAGTGCCGGACCGGCCGCATATCCCCGGCATCATGGTTGACGCGCCGTTAACTATTTCATGCGACAAGCCTGCGGGCGGATCGGCTCGAAGCGGTCGGCTCGAAACAGTGGGCTTTTACCAGTTAGCTTGTACCGGCCTCCCGCCGCCGCTACACTCCGTTTCCGTTTTGTACGAAACTCCGGGGCCGTCCGGCATGCTGTCTTCCCCGCTCGTGAACGACCGGCTCGGCCGGTTGAGCGACTATCCCTTCACCCGGCTGGCGGCGCTGCTGTCCGGGATCACGCCGCGCGCCAACGTCGAACCCGTCGTCATGTCGGTGGGGGAGCCGCAGCACGCTCCGCCGGCCCTGATCGACGAGGTTCTGCGCACCAAGGCCCAGCTTTGGGGCAAATATCCGCCGGTGGCGGGGACGCCTGAATTCCGGGCAGCGGCCGCCGGCTGGCTGAACCGCCGCTACGGCCTTCCCGCCGGAATGATCGATGCCGAAAAGACGATCCTGCCGGTGGCGGGCACCCGCGAAGCGCTGTTCCTGGCGGCCCTGCTGGCCGTGCCCGAGTCGAAGGCCGGACAGCGCCCCGCCGTCCTGCTGCCCAACCCTTTCTATGCCGCTTACGAGGGCGCCGCCGTCATGGCGGGCGGCGAGGCGGTCTTCCTGACCACCACGCGCGAGACGGGGTTCCTGCCCGACCTGGACGCGCTGTCGCCCGAGCTGCTGGAGCGTACGGCGCTGTTCTATCTGTGTACGCCGTCCAATCCGCAGGGCGCCGTCGCCGGCCGGTCCTACCTGGAGCGTGCGATCGGGCTCGCCCGCCGCCACGGCTTCGTTCTGGCGGTGGACGAGTGCTATGCCGAGATCTACGACAGCGAACCGCCGACCGGCGTGCTCGAGGTCGCGGCGGCGACGGGCGGCGACCTGTCCAACCTGCTGGTTTTCCATTCCCTGTCCAAGCGGTCGAATGCCGCAGGATTGCGCTCCGGCTTCGTGGCCGGAGACCCCGATCTGATCGCGCTGTTCTCGCGGCTGCGCAGCTATTCCATCGCCGGGACCCCCTTGCCGGCCCTGGCGGCCGCGGCGGCGCTGTGGGACGACGACGAGCATGTGGTCGAGAAACGCGCCCTTTACCGCGCCAAGTTCGACGCGGCGCAATCTGCGCTGGAAGGCCGTTTCGGCTTCTACCGGCCGGCCGGCGGCTTCTTCCTGTGGCTCGATGTCGGCGACGGCGAGGACGCCACGGTCCGGCTGTGGCGTGACGGCGGCATCAAGGTCCTTCCCGGCGCCTACCTGACCCGACCCGATGCCGACGGCGTCAACCGCGGCTCATCCTTCATTCGCATAGCACTGGTTCACGATGCCGCCACTATCGCGGAAGCCTGTACCCGCATCTCCAAGATCCTCTAGATCCGATACCAAGCCCGCTCCCAGGCCCAAGCCTGACCCGAAGGCCGATCCCAAGCCTGCCCAGACCAAGCAGACCCAGACCAAGCAGACCCAG
>NZ_JCACHA010000549.1:0-2019 GCF_059503625.1 Skermanella sp. | reverse complement strand
CGTCATCCTGGAGTTCGAGGACACCGCCGCCGGCACGGCTCACGCGAGTTCGGAAGAGCTGCACCGCAAGCTGTCCTATGGCGTCGGCCGCGTCGCGCGATCCGGCGACGACGTCAGGGACATCTGTGAAACGGCCGTGATCGAGATGCACGGGCTGGCCGGCTTCGACCGCACCATGGTCTACCGGTTCGATACCGACTGGCACGGCGAGGTGGTCGCCGAACAGACCAGCGGCCTGCCGAAGCGGTATCTGGGACACCACTTCCCGGCATCCGACATCCCCGCCCAGGCGCGGGAGCTTTACACCCGCACGCTGCTGCGCGTGATCCCGGACGTGGACGGCGAGCCGGTACCTCTGATCCCGCCCCTGGACCCCGCGCGCGGCCGGCCGCTCGACCTCAGCTACGCGTCGCTTCGCGGCGTTTCGCCGATCCATCTCCAGTACCTGCGCAACATGGACGTCCGGGCGACGATGGCCCTGTCGCTGCTGGTCGGCAACCGGTTCTGGGGCATGATCGTCTGCCACAGCGCCGCGCCGAGAAAGGTCTCCGCTCCCTTGCGCGGGGTCTGCCAGGAACTGGCTGAAGTGGTCGCGGCGCGCCTGTTCCGACGGGATGCGGAGCACCGCGCGACCGGCTTTCTCCAGGCCCGCAACCGGGCCGATACGCTGGCCGACGCCCTGTCCGAATCGCCCGATCTGGTGTCGGGGATCGAGCGGCGCGCGCCGATGCTGCTGTCGTGGTTCGACTGCACGGCGCTGCTGGGCCGGATCCATGGCAAGCCCGTCCGCTGCGGCACCGACGCGACCCCGCCGACGGCGCTGCCGACGAGACGGGGCGCCGATCCCGTCCGCCTGGACGACCAGTGGATCGCGACCGCCGATCCCGTCGGCGTCTATATAACGGGCGCCGCCCGCGCCGATTTCGTCGGCGCCGTCCATCTGCCGCTGTCGCCGGACGGTGGAGACTACCTTGTCCTGGGCCGGAGGGAGCGGGTCCGGACCGTCGTCTGGGCCGGTGTCGCCGATGGCCGGGACAAGCACGACCTGAGCCCGCGCGCCTCGTTCGAGGCCTGGAGCGAGATCGTCCGGGGCCGGAGCCTGCCGTTCGACGATGTCAATCACCAGATGGCGGTCGAGATCCGGCGCCGGCTGATCGACCGCCTGATGCTGGAGGAACGGCGGAGCCGGGCGCTGGAGCTGGAGCGCCGCGTCGCCGAGCGCACACGCGAACTGGCGCAGGCGCGGGCCGAGGCCGAGCGCGCCAGCAACGCCAAGACCCGTTTCCTGGCCGCCGCCAGCCACGACCTGCGCCAGCCGCTCCAGGCCGGCGTGATCTTCCATTCGGTGCTGAGCCGGCGCAACCAGGACCCCCGGCAGGCCGAGGTGATCGAGCAGCTCGGCCGCAGCCTGGAAGTGCTTCAGGGCTTGCTGGAAGGAATGCTGGACATCTCCCGCATCGACGCCGGCATCGTGGCGCCGGAACGGCAGGTGTTCCCGGTGCAGAGCGTCCTGGACCAGTTGCAGGTGGAGTTCGCCCCGGCGGCGGCACGCCGCGACCTGACGCTGCGCGTCAAGCCGACCGCCGCCCATGTCCACAGCGACCGCAACCTGCTCTACCGCATCCTGCACAATCTGGTCGCCAACGCGATCCAGTTCACCGACCACGGCCGCATCGTGCTGGGCTGCCGGATGGGCGGAGCCGGCGGGAACGGCGGCACCATCCGCATCCTGGTCTGCGACACCGGCCGGGGCATCCCCCCCGACATGACCGAGGCGATCTTCGAGGAGTTCATGCAGCTGAGCAACCCGGCCCGCAACCGTCACCTGGGGCTTGGCCTGGGGCTGGCGGTGGTCGAGCGGCTGAGCGCGCTGCTGGGCCACCGGATCGCCGTGAGGTCGATCCCGGACCGGGGGAGCATCTTCGAGGTGACGATCCCGCGCGTGAAGGCGGAGGTGATGGGCGGAGCGGGGGTCAGGGGGCCGGAGAGCGGGGGGTGAGCCGCCCCAAAAAGCCCCTG